>NVRM01000006.1 GCA_002400885.1 Flavobacteriaceae bacterium | reverse complement strand
AAGGTGATTATTGCAATAGGGCTCACCTCTTCCCATCTCGAACAGAGAAGTTAAGCCTATTAGCGCAGATGGTACTGCCCCTGGGTGGGAGAGTATGTCATCGCCTTTATTTTAAATCCTCAATTATTAATTTAATTGAGGATTTTTTACGTTCGGGCGAAAAACATTTCGCCCTTTTTCAATATAGGCGAATGCAATACGACTTTACTGTAGAGACGCAATGCATTGCGTCTCTACAGTAAAGGATCAGGTCCTAAAAGTTGTGGGATTCTAAGCCATATAAAGGAAACCGAATATCACTTAGGTATTCTCTTGCTGTATTTTAAGTATATTAGACGAATCTTAACCATTTAAATAGAATGACTCATGTACATAAACTTAGATAAAATAAAAATATCTTTAAGTTTGTTAGTTTTCGTTGGGGTAGTATTATTCTTCAGTAGTTGTTATAATAATACTGATAGAGTGGAGGTGATTCTAAAAGTTAAAGTAATAGATAAAATAACAAAAGGGCCTAGGGAGGGAGATAAAGTAGAAGTTATTAACGTAAAGAAGCCTTTGTTTACGATGTGGCAATACGTTAAAATTATGAATCTTACTACGGATAATATTGGAGTTGTTAACTTTAAAACTTTCACGAATAGAAGACTTCGTATTATAGTTTACGGTTCTGAAAATGAATATAATTTTACAGAATTTGAAGTTAAAGATATCAAACCCAATGAAACTATAATAATTGAGCTTACATCAAAAAATAAATAAATTTTTATTATGGTAAGAGTTGTCAAAATAATTATTCTATCGGTACTTCTTATTTCTTGTATATCTCCAAAAAGTTATTATCTAAAAGATGGATTTACAAAAGTACCTCTTGATTCTAACTATTTTAAGAAGGAAAAAAAAGCTCCTTTAAATGTAGATTTTGATGCAGTTTATATCGTTTCGTATTATGTAGGCCACAATTATTTATGGGATTATAATAAGGGTGAACACTTAACTAGAAGCGGACTTCGTTTTTATAAAAATGGTAACGTGAGTAGCTTCGAAATATTAAAAATTCGCATAAAAAATTTACCGGATTTGAATCCTTCCACTACTGGTTATAGAGGGGTTAGCTTTATGAAAAAAGGGGGGAGTTATATAACGATGTTTGTTCCAAAGACGGAGTATTTAAGGTACGGGAAAAAGACACACAGTATAGAAATAAAAGGAGACTCCTTATTTGTAAGAGATATTGTTGATAATTCATTATATATTTATCTTAAACAAAAGTTAACTGGGGGAAATATGGAATACAATGGTACTTGGTAAATAATGGGTAGTTGATTTACTGCGAATTATTTAGTTCAAATCCAAAGGGTGTTAATGGAGGCGTAAATTCCTATTTTCAATATCAAACAGTAAACAAATTTTCATTATGGTAAGAGTATTCAGTTGTATATTAATAGTGGCTTTATTACAAAGTTGTTGTTATAGAGGATTAAAAAGTAGTTATGGTTTTCCACGGAAGGATATATCTAAAAAAGTGTTATTAAAGCAAGGAAGTATCGATGGGGTTGATACAAAACACCTCTATGTTGAAAAATATATACTAACAAATATAGGAAAGAAAATTAATGTATTGAAAGAAAATGGAAGTTCTTTTCTAAAGTTTTACCCTAGTGGTAAGGTTAGCTCTTTTCCATTAGTGAATACTACTGAATATAATGAGTTAATTCCTAATTATCAATTCAAAAAAAGTGATTTTGACCCTAGGAAATCATTTATGGGTTATTATTATTTAAAGGAGGGTGCTATAAATATGTTAGGAGTTCATTTTGCTGAATGTAATGCTCGGAACATACCTAGTAAAATAACAGTTAAAGGAGATACTTTATTCGTTAGGTCGAGAAAGTATGGACAACAGAACCTAGGAACAAAAGTATATGTGAAGTCTGATATTCCTGTGGGATTTTTAGAAGGATGGGAACCAGATTGGTAGGTGCGTAAAAAAAACAGTGTCAATTTAAAATAGCACACCCTCCATACACACTACTAAAATAGACCTATTATGAGAAAATTAATGTTAATATTATTTGTTTTTGTGTCTTGTATCTATGATCCTCCAAAAAACATGTCAAAAATAAAGATTACTAACAGAACTAATAAAACGTTCTATGTTTATACAAGTTGCACTGATAGTATTCAGAAATTTCCTTGTTTAAAATATTATAGGAAGATAGAAAACCAATCTGAGTTAGAAGAATTTATTATAGGGGCCAAAGCTAAGGCAAACTCTATTGATGGTTATACGTACTTATATGATTATGATATTAATTCATTTTTTAAAAACTGTAAAAAAGGAAAATTGAATATTTTTCTGATTGAAGAACATGTCTTTTTGAAGTATTCTTGGGAGGAGATATATTTGAAGCAACGGTATTGGCGGAAATTTTCTTTAAACAAAGGCCATTTTAAAGACAAAGATTATATTTTAATAGATTGAAGCTTTTCTGACGGGACGTATCCATCTAGGTAATTTATCTACAGGTTATAAAGTAGGTTGGTAACTTTAACAAGCTAAATTCTCATTTTTGATTCGCGTTAGGGATAGGAGCGGTTACCCTGCAGGTTTTGTATAGGACTTGCTACGGAGTAGCAGGTGCTATGTAAAACCGAAGCGTATGAGCGTATAGCCCGACCCTTGGGGAACGCCAAAATAAAGGGTTAAATATGTATATGGATGCTATGAAATATACTATTGATAAAGGAAGGGTTTTACGAATCATAAAATAAGTACTTCCTAAGGATTCTGTTTGACTGATAAAAATAGGAAAGGACTTTGTTTAAAAAACAGCATAACTGTAAAACTTGCTGTTGTAAAAAAAAGAAACCCCACAAACATTAAGTTCGTGAGGGTGTTTAGTGGAGACGCCGGGAATCCTTTGTGTTCGTTTGTGTAATTCAATTATTGATTGTAACTTGGTGTAATTGAGTGTTTTACGTGTGTTTTTTAGGCTTTGTTAGGTCTTTAGAATAGTATAGTGTAGAACATTTTTAACACCTATTTTAACACCTATTAAAAACAATCAATTTATTATGAAAGTATCATTTTCTTTAAAAAATTCAAAAAGTACCACTGCAACGCTTATCTTTTTTACCTGTTATTTTAATAAAGAAAAGAAACAATTAAGATATTCTATTCGGAAATCTATACTGCCAAATCAATGGGATTACAAAAATAACAAACCTAAACGACATGGAAAAGGATTATCCCCAGATAGAGTTGAAATTACAACTAGAATAGCTGATTATGAGAAGTCTTTTTACGAACTTAAAGCAAATTGTGCAGCAAATGGACATGTATTTGATTTGCCTGCCTTAAAAGATCATTTTGATGCTAAATTTGGTAATGCCATAAAAAATCAAGTAAAGTTTTTTGAGGTCTATGATTTGTATGTAAATGAAAAGGTAAAAAGGAAGGAGTGGAAGCCTGCTACGATTAAACGGTATAAGAATGTACGAAATTTACTAACGGAGTTCGAAAAAGAATACAATTACAAGCTGACCTTCAATAGAATTAATAATAATTTCTTTACTGAGTTTACGGATTTCTGCTACGAGTTTAAAGACCATTATACCAATACTTTCAGGCGGAATTTAAGTTTAGTAAAAACATTTATGTATTGGTCTTTATCAAAAAACTACACCATCAAAAAAGATTTTGTTGATTTTAAGAAACCTCCTTTAGCGATTACTCGTGAAGAAATTTTGACCTTTGAGGAGTTGCAACAAATTTATAGTTTAGAGATAGAAGAAGTTCGTTTGCAAAAAGTGAGGGATGTTTTTATTTTTCAATGTTTAACGGGATTGAGGTTTGGGGAATTGAAGCGAATTAACAGGAGGGTGGTTTTTGAAAATTATTTTATGCTAAAAGAGTTAAAGGACTCTACGAAGCCAGACCGAGAGATTCCTCTGTTTAGTATTTCTAAGGAAATATTAGAAAAATATGATTTCGAACTACCGTTAATTTCTGATCAAAAACAAAATGACTACATAAAAGAAATTTTTAAAATGGCACAATTTAACAGAGAAGTACAATTTACCAGAACTAAAGGGGTAGAGCAGAAAGTTTTTGTTCAGAAATTTTATGAACGAGTTTCAACGCATACGGCAAGAAGGTCTTTTATAACAATTATGAGAAACAAAGGGGTGCCGGATAAAACGATTATGGAAATAAGTGGGCATAGTGATATTAAAACTTTTAATATCTACCACAAGGTTAGTACTAATGCTAAATTAGATGCTGTGCAGAGAGTGTTTGGGGAGTTTTAGTGTTTTGATTACCTAGTGTATGTTAAATAGTATAAGTAAGTGCGTTTTTGACTAAATTGTTAAGGAATTCATTAGTTAATCTGTCAATTATAAAAGAAGATGATAAGGAACAGTTTAAAATGAGAAAAACACAGAAGATGATATAAATGAAATCTACAATATAAATATTTATCCTTTCAAATTCGGCTCCTTCCCTAAAATGGTAAAAAATCACAATTACAACCTTTTGTATTTTGATTACTAGGTGATTGTAAAAGTAAATAAGAAAATATGGTAGAACAATTTATTATCTTTAAGGAATAGGAATTAACAAAGATAGTTGTGGTATCCTTTTTTAGAGTGATAGTTGTATTTTTATACGGACTAAGCATACATAATCTCCGTTATGGGCGGTTATGCATTATGGTGGGACTAATAGAATTGTAGTAGCCAATCCTCTCATAAAATATGCTTTTAATTGTTTTTGCTCTAAACTGAATATTATTGAATATTCGTTTTATCAAATCTGTCGTATCCATTACTTTTGTAAATCTTCCATTTTTTAAGAATTGTTTTTAATTCTTCATCAGCATCGAATTCTTTAATTGTGTCATTTAAAAATTTCTCAAAACCATTATAGTCATTAAATGTTTGATTAATAAATGGGCGGAAAACTCTAGTTGAACCATCATCAGGGGTAAACTTAGGGATAATTAAAGATTTAATATAAGATAGTTTATTCACATCATTAGATACAAAATCTTTCATAACCTTATTAGCATTAGTGTCAATGACATGATTGTTACTTTCATTTATTAAATTAGAGCATGAGTAATAATAATTATAGATGTCTATGTCAAACTTTGACTCTTTAATTCTTTTGTTTAATAATCTAATCGATAGTGAATTAAATTTATCTAACCCGTTCACGATGTCAATAATTAAAGGGAGGTCTTGATTCTTAAGTTTCTTGATATATGAATATTTAATTTCAAAGATTAAATTACTTAGGGCAAATCTATTTTTTGTAGGATAATTGCTAATTACTTCTTCTAATATTTCAATTGATTTATCTTTATGTTTTTTAAGAATCTTATTTATTACCTGAAAGAAATTTCTGTTTTTTAAATTATCCTGCAGGTATATTAATCCTGCTATGATGATTATAGCTTTTTCTTTTGTAGTGGCATCGTCTTTTGAAAGTTTATAACTTAAGTCTTCTAATTTTGTCTTATCAGTAGTGTCGAGTACATTTATAAATGTAAGTAGACCCGTTATAGAACTAATACCTGCTTTGTATTCCTTTTGGGTTAAATAAGATTTAGGTAATGCATTTCTATAATAAAATTTATAATTTTCATTATACGAAGCACTTTTTAATACCTGATTATGCCTAAAAAATATTGCTGACACCAAATTAATAAAATCAGTTTTTTTATTTAATTCTACAATAGCAAATTTCTTTTCAACTTTAGAGTTGTTAGCGAATCTCAATATATTATTTTCAAATTCATTAAGGTCTTTAAATTCAGGTTTTTCCCTAAATGTAAAATAGTGATTTAAATTTAAATACAGCTCCAGAGCTTCTTTTGGATATAGTGTTTTTAAAATACTAACCAAAAATAATTCTTCTAAAACTGTCTCATCTTCAATTAATTTTTTTGCTGTAAGGAAAGAGTTTAGTATATTATTTGAGACCCTAATATTACCAATATAATCAGTGATATCTATACTCTTGTTAGCCTCCTCTGTATTAAAATCAAATACGTTTTGTACATTTGGAGGTTTTTCATAAAATTCTTGCTTTAAAAATTTACTCGGATCTTGAATCCCTTTAGCCTTAAGTGTTTTCTTTAAATGATCTAAAATATCATCCTTATCTATAGAGGGTAATGTATAAGTTAATTGAAAAATCTTCTCTAAATATTGCTCAGCACGTGAATAAATCACACCTATTAACTCACCTTTCTTATTGAACTGATGATTAAGTTCTTTTAAAACATATTCATTGTCATAAGCAACGATAAAAATAACATTTTTAAAATTTGCTGAATTTCTAATTATTTTTAAACATTCGATAATTTCTTTACCTAAAAGGCGATCTACATCATCTAAAGTGATATAAATCGTACGTTTTAAATCTGATATACAATTATTTATTTGTTCAAATTGACTATTAATATCCTTAGATTCTGAAAGGAAATTCATCCCTTTTTCAATTAGGGTAGTGATTTGATTTTTTTCTAAAGCCAATATTAAATTTGTGTAATTTTTAATTTCTGAATTCAAGCTTCCATGATAGTTTTTTAAACTATCAGAAAGGGTACTTAAGAAATGTGTTATAATCTCTTTCTCAGATTTAGCATACCAAGGATAAAAATTAATAACTATTGCTCTTTCATCCTTCAATTTTAATTTAGCAATTAAAAAGTTTAAAAAGGATGATTTACCTGTTCCCCATGGAGATTGAATAGCAACTGCATAGGCTGAAGGACTATTGATATTAATTATCAATTCTGATAAGCCTTCGATAACACTTGCTCTTGAAGGAAATAATTCTTGATTATCTGGGTTATCAAGTGGATTATCATAAATAAGTACTTCTTCTTTTTCTGAAGGAGTACTTATCCTAGGAATAATAATAGATATAATTATTCCAAGAAGAAACAAATAGATAAAATCAAAGTAGGCTACAGAACTCAATAAGCTATTTGTGTCTAGTTTTAAAAAAATCCAACTTCCTTTTCCTGTTCTATAATAGGTGTATCCAGCTGTAACTAGAAAAAATAGGGTTTTAAATCTTGGTGTGAAATAATATCTACGTATGTATTTTCTTGAGAAAAAAACAATAATAATGCCAATGGCTATAAATACAAGTGTTAGGGGTATATGACTTGATTCAATTTTGTCAAGTCTATCTTTTACAAAATGAATCTGAATTAGTTTTTCTAATTTCTCGCGAAAAAGATAAATTAAGATAGAAATACTAGCTATGAAGAAATTGAATTTTAAAAAAATAAAATCAAGGGGTTTTAGTAACATATCTTTTCTTTTTTGATTCATAGCACTAGTGTTTTGTATATCTTTAATGGATTATATAATCTGAATTATCTTCTGCGAATTTCATGTATTTTTCTAGATTATCTAGTTTTTTTATCAAAAGTTTTTTGTTCTGTCGCATTTGTAAATACACTAATAATATGAAAATATTTAGATTGATACTCAGTTGGTTATTTTAAGGTTAAAAACTAAGGTTTTTAACCTTAAAATAACCAACGTTCTAACAGACGCGAAAGAACCTAATTACACTTCAATAATATTTATCTTTCAATCCTTTGCTGTGGGGAAATAAATATTTAATTTTAACCAGTAATTTTTTCAGTTTTGAACTGACAAAATACTGCCAGTTTGTTATACTGACGCTGTAATTACTTAACTGAAATTGAGATTGGATCTCGATTGTCTTAGCTCTGATGTTGGAGTGTTAAAATTACTACTCGAAATAAATAAAATAAATAAAATGTTTGAACAAAGCTTTAAAAATATAGATGATATTTTGCATAAAGATGCAGGATGTGGAAGTGAATTGGATTATGTAGAGCAGACCTCTTGGGTGCTGTTTTTAAAGTATTTAGAGGATCTAGAACAAGACAAAGAGGCTGGAGCAACCTTATCAGGAGAAATATACACACGACTGATAGAAGAAAAATACCGTTGGACAACTTGGGCAGCTCCCAAACTAGCCGACGGAAAAATAGACTACAATGCCCAAACAGGAGACGACTTATTGGATTTTGTGAACAACGAATTGTTCCCCTATTTAAAAACCTTTAAAGAAAAGGCAAGTTCTGCGGATACCATACAATACAAGATAGGAGAAATTTTTGGCGAGCTAAAAAACCGCATCCAATCTGGTTATAACCTGCGCGAAGTAGTGGCATTGATAGACGAGTTACGCTTTCGTACCCATACAGAACAGCTAGAGATGAGTCATCTGTACGAAGGCAAGATTAAAAATATGGGAAATGCTGGGCGTAATGGAGGAGAATACTATACACCACGTCCTCTGATTAAAACCATTATAAAAGTAGTAGCTCCTAAAATTGGAGATACCATTTATGACGGTGCTGTGGGTTCGGCAGGATTTTTAGTAGAGGCTTTTGACTATTTAAAAAACACCAAAAAACTATCTACTAAAGACATTGAAACCTTACAAAAAAATACTTTTTACGGAAAAGAGAAAAAATCTCTAGCTTATATTATTGGGATTATGAATATGATATTGCACGGTGTAGAGGCACCCAATATTATTCATACAAATACCTTGGCAGAAAACATTGCCGACATACAGGAAAAAGACCGTTACAATATAATTTTGGCAAACCCACCATTTGGAGGAAAAGAACGTGCCGAAGTACAAGAGAATTTCCCAATTAAAACAGGAGAAACGGCTTCTTTGTTTTTACAGCATTTTATAAAAATATTAAAAGCAGGAGGTAAGGCAGGAGTGGTAATTAAAAATACTTTTTTAAGCAATACTGACAATGCTTCTATTGCCATACGTAAAGAATTATTAGAAAACTGTAATTTACATACGGTCTTAGATTTACCAGGAGGAACCTTTACAGGTGCAGGTGTAAAAACCGTAGTACTGTTTTTTACCAAAGGAGAACCAACAAAAAAAACATGGTTTTACCAGTTAAATTTGGATAGAAACTTGGGGAAAACAAAGCCCTTGAATGAACGTGATTTGGCTGATTTTGTAGCATTACAAAAGAGCAAGGCTGAAAGTGAAAACTCTTGGACAGTACGTATGAGTGACGTAGATAAAAGTACCTACGAACTTGCTCCTACAAATCCAAATACACCAGAGGAGCCTCCGCTACGACAACCAGAAGAAATTTTGGAAGCAATGGCGGTTTTAGATAAAGAAAGTGCCAATATTATGAATTCCCTTAAAATTTTGATACAAAATGATTAAGGACTTAAACTTAGATACCTTTCCTAAAGATTGGAAAGTACTGCCTTTTGGTGATGTGTGTGAAATTTCTGGAGGTAGTCAACCTCCAAAATCAACATTTATTTATGAACCTAAAGATGGATATATAAGACTTGTACAGGTAAGAGATTACAGAACAAGTAAATTTATTACTTATATTCCAAAAGAAAAAGCTAAAAAGTTTTGTAGTAAAACAGATATTATGATTGGCAGGTATGGTCCACCAATATTTGGAATTTTTAGAGGGCTAGAAGGGGCTTACAATGTTGCTTTGATGAAAGCGATTCCAAATAGAGAGTTGTTAGATTATGAGTATTTCTATTGGTTTTTAAAAACAGATTCGTTAGTTAAGTTTGTTGAAAAAACTTCGAAAAGGGCCGCGGGACAAGACGGAGTTAGGAAAGAAGTTCTTTATACATATCCAACTCCTATACCCCCACTAACCCAACAAAAACAAATAGTAGCCATTTTAGACAAAGCCTTTGCAGCCATAGGTACCGCAAAAGCCAATGCCGAACAAAACCTAAAAAACGCCAAAGAACTTTTTGAGAGTTATTTGCAGAATGTGTTTGAGAATAAAGGTGATGATTGGGAGGAGAGAAAACTTGATGAAGTTTGTACAATTATCTCTAAATTAATTGACCCAAAAGAATTACAGTATCAAGAACTAATTCACATTGGAGCAGGGAATATTATATCAGAAAAAGGAACATTAGTTGATTTAAAAACGGCGAAAGAAGAAAATCTTATTTCTGGAAAATTCTTATTTGATGAAACAATGGTGCTTTACAGTAAAATACGACCATATTTAATGAAAATTGTAGAATGCGATTTCAAAGGATTATGTAGTGCAGATATTTATCCATTATCTCCGTTTAAAGATAAGGTTACTCAGTCATTTTTGTTTCATTTATTATCATCAAGTCATTTCACAGAATATGCAATTGCTGGTTCACAAAGAGCAGGAATGCCAAAAGTTAATAGAAAGCATCTTTTTGATTATTCATTTTATTGTCCTTCTATTCATGAGCAAAAACAAATAGTCAAGAAACTAAACGCATTATCAGCAGAAACAAAAAAACTAGAAGTCATTTACAGACAAAAAATAGCAGACCTAGACGAGCTTAAAAAGTCGATATTACAAAAAGCCTTTTCTGGGCAACTAAGCAACTAATACTTATGAATGAAGCCGAAACAAGAGCAGAACTAATAGACCCGAAACTAGTAGCAGCTGGTTGGGGTATAGTACCTGATTCTAAAATTCTCAGAGAGCGTAATTGTCAAATTACAGCAGGTCGTATACAGGCAGGTGGTAAACGAGGCAAGCAACTTATTGCAGATTATATTTTAGTTTACAAGGGAATTAAGTTAGCTGTAGTGGAGGCAAAAGCACGTAGTTTAGATGTAGGAGAAGGGGTGGCACAGGCAAAATTATATGCCAATAAACTAAGCTTAGATACCACCTATTCTAGCAATGGAGATGCTATTTACCAAATCTGTATGAAAACAGGTGTGGAAGGATTGGTAGATAGGTATTTAACACCACAAGAACTTTGGGTAAAATCCTATCCACAAAATGCCAGTACGGAGATTGCGGCACATTGGCGAGATTTATTTTCAAAGATCCCCTTTGAAGACAGGTCTGGGACATGGCAACTCCGCTATTATCAAGAAATTGCAATTAAGCGAAGTTTAGAGAGTATTGCCCAAGGCAAAGACCGTATTTTATTGACCCTTGCCACAGGGACAGGGAAGACAGCCATTGCTTTTCAAATAGCATGGAAGTTATTTCACTCCAGGTGGAATTTGTCCGTAAAAGGAACATATATAAAAAGACAACCAAGGGTCTTGTTTTTGGCAGATAGAAACATTTTGGCAAACCAAGCCTTTAACTCATTTTCGGCATTTCCCGAGGATGTATTGGTACGTATTAAGCCCAAAGAAATTAAAAAGAGAGGGAAAGTTCCTATGAATGGAAGTATCTTTTTTACTATTTTTCAATCGCTGATGGCAAATGATACGACTGCAGATAAAGAAGAGGTAGAAGAAGAAAACACCACAGATTACGATACTAATGCAGCCTATTACAATCAATATCCCAAGGATTATTTTGATTTAATTATTATAGATGAGTGTCACCGTGGAGGCGCCAACGACGAAGGAAATTGGCGTGGTATCTTGGACTACTTTTCGCCAGCGGTACAAATCGGTCTTACGGCAACCCCAAAACGAAAAGACAATGTAGATACCTATAAATATTTTGGGGACCCTATCTATATTTACTCCCTTAAAGAAGGAATTAATGACGGTTTCTTAACGCCTTTTAAAGTAAAGCGAATAGATACAACTATTGATGATTATATCTATACTTCGGATGATACTGTTGAAGAAGGAGAAATAGAAAAAGGAAAAAAATACGAGGAGAAAGATTTTAATAGAAGTATCGTTATCACTGCACGGGAGCGATACCGTGTACATACTTTTATGGATGATGCCAACGAGGAAGATAAAACCATTATTTTCTGTGCCAGCCAAGCACATGCTGCCATGGTACGCGATATGGTAAATCAATATAAAAAAATTAGTAAAAACACAGATTACTGTGTACGTGTGACAGCCAATGACGGAGAAATAGGCGAAGCTGCATTACGCTTATTTCAAGACAACGAAAAAAGTATTCCTACTATTTTAACCACCTCATTAAAACTTTCTACTGGGGTTGATGCTCGTAATGTACGGAACATTGTACTTATGCGACCTGTAAATCAAATTATTGAATTCAAACAGATCATAGGGAGGGGAACCAGAACTTTTGAAGGAAAAGATTATTTTACCATTTATGATTTTGTAGATGCACATGAACGATTTTTAGATAAGGAGTGGGATGGAGAACCAGAAGAACCAGCCCTATGTCCAAGGTGTAATGAACATCCATGTACTTGTGAAAAACCAGATGTAAAACCATGTATTAATTGCGGTGAGATACCTTGTGTTTGTGAAGTAGCACCTCCAATAGAATGTGAGATTTGTGGTAATTTACCTTGTACTTGTAAGAAAAAAGTGAAGGTTAAGTTGAGCAACGGAAAAGAAATGGAGATTCAGCATATGACACAAACTATGTTTTGGGATGTAAATGGAATACCTATATCATCCGAGGATTTCTTAAATAATTTATTCGGAGAACTTCCAAAATTATTCAAAAATGAGTCAGAATTACGCGATTTATGGAGCAGTCCTATTACAAGAAAAACATTGCTATCTAAATTAGATACTGCAGGATTTGGAGCAACAGAATTAGAGTCGCTTAAAGCATTAATAGACGCCGAAAACAGTGATCTATTCGATGTACTAGAATATGTGTTTAACAGCGATCTAAAACCCATTACACGTAAGGAGAGGGTGGCAGGAGCAGAAGCTAGTATTTTTACATTGATGAACGACAATCAAAAAGAATTTATTGAGTTTGTATTAAGTAAGTACATCGAAATTGGTGTAGGAGAATTGGACGATAAAAAACTCCCAATCTTATTAAAGAGTATGTATAAATCTCAAGATGACGGTATAGCCGCACTCGGAGGAAATGTATTGGATATACGAAGTTTATTTATAGAGTTTCAACAGCATTTGTATCAAACTGCTTAGATAAATGAAGGTAGTTTATCTGGTGGATGGAAATAAGAGATTTATATACGAAGATGAACTTAACGATTTTATTAGAGATTTTTTTTGATAAGAAAGCATTAAATAGAACCATAAATCAAGAACTAGAAACAATATAAAATCCTTAAAAAGTAGAATATGAGAATTTTAGGTTATTCAGAGCGTGGTATTATTAATTCGTTGATATTCAGTATTGGTGAAGATATGGAACTTATGAATCAATTCATTGGGTTAATTGACTTGCCGAAAACATTTCAATTAGGAACACCTAAAGATTATACCGTACTGTTAGAGCAATCATTTTCCCGTTTTGGTGATGCTGATTTGATAATTATTATTCATTACAAAAAGCCAGAAGATAAAAAAGTATTGTTTATAGAAGCCAAAGTTAAAACCTTACAAGGTAATTGGATTCTTCAAACTCAATACGACAAATACATAGATCAAGAACAATACGAGAAAAAAGAAAGATATAAAGGGTATTCTTCTAACTTGTTTTTTCAACTTCATTTAAAGAAATTATTAATTGATTATTCCACAGTCTATAATGGTTTGAAAGAGGAAGAAGGTATCGAAGAACCAAAATTTGGAGATATTAGAAAAATTGGAAATAATAAAATTGTATTGGATGCTTTTGAATTGCTTAAAGATAGTGAAGCGTTTTATATTGGTCTAATTCCTTCAAAAGAGAAAGAGATTGAAGAATTCACAAAAGAAAATGAAACTGGTTTACATTTTCTTGCTTGGGAAAAAGTTCATGAATTTTGCAAGGACAATGAAAAATTAGAAAAAGTGTTAGGAATATTTGGATACAATAAAGGGCAAATTTATGAAGCTTAACAAAATTAAAATGTTATGATAAAATATAAGTTGTCAGAAAATGAACTTGTACAAATAACAAATGAGATAGAAAAAAATCTATTAGATAAAGCAAATAGATTAAAGTTTACGTACAACACTAATTGGAAAGAAAATTTTCCAGAAGCAGCAGGAGTGTATGCTGCATTTGAAAATTCAGAACTCATTTATATTGGTCAAACTTCAGAATTAAGGTCTAGAATGAGTGATATTAGGAGAACTTACAACCATACACTTCGTAAAAAAATAGGAAAAAGAGAATTTAAAGGCGTATTAATAAAGAACAAGTTTTCAGAAGAAATTGAAGAAAAGCTCACGCAATATATGGTTGAAAATATCAGTTTTTCATACCAAGAAATTTCATTTGGACGTTTAGAAGTTGAGTCACTATTGGTCAAAAATAATAAAAATAAAAAATTGCTAAACGCTAATAGTGTTAGAGGTTTAAAATAAAAAAATACTGAAATGAAAAATAAAAAAATTGTAGATTATATTATCCTTGATGGGAATTTACCTGGTCTAAATTTATTTGAGCGAATCGAATCTGAAAAAACAGAAATCTATAAGGAAAAAGACTCTCTCAGAAAAAGTATAAGAGATAATAATAATCAGATTAAAAGGTATAAAAACTTATTGAAAGAATATCAAAACTTTAAAAAATTAGAGGAAGGTAAAAAGTATAATGTAACAACAATGGAAGAGCAAGCTGAATGGAGAGCTTTAATTTCTAATATTAAATCCTTCAATCATGGTGCTTATGCTGTAACTCCAGTTGTTCATGAGTTTAAGCATCCTCTTCATAAAATAGGGTACAATACGGGTACTATAAAATTTGGAGAGCCCTATATGCAACAAGATATTAAAGATTATGAAGAGTTTAAAAAGTCGCCAGAATTAATTAAGGGTGAAATAGAACAGTATGAAAATAGTTCGATTTATGCTCAAAATAAAATTGGAACTCTTAAAATAGAGTTAGAAAAATATAAAAATAATAATCCAATAACAAATTGTAATATAGATAAACCCATTTTTGAAATTCAAGTGTTAGAGCTTATAAAAATGGGATATGAACCTTTAGGAGGTGTAAGTGTTAATCGTAATTATTCATATCAGGCAATGGTTAAATATGAAGATTAAAAGTTGCCAAGTAGTCCTTGTATAAGTTGACAGGGGTAAATAAAATGCTTAAAAACATGAATGAAAAGGAAACTGCAACTGCAACTGCAAAACTATTGAACTAAAGCAGTCTTTTCTCATTACTATTGCAAATGACCAAAAATGAATTAGAACAATTAATCCTGGCATCTAAAAAAAAATGGCACCCAATTAGAATCTCTTTAATGATTCTTATGATGTTTCGTCAGGTCTGCGAGTATCGGAACTTATCAATCTTTGGGTCAAAAGTATAAATTTTGAAAACAACCTAATATGGATAAATAGATTAAAAGGCGGATTATCTTTTGAACACCCTATTCTGGGGGATGAAAAGCGTGCAATCAAACGCTATTTGAGAACCAGGGAAAAAATAGACAATTCTCCTTATCTTTTTATCAATGAACGCATGGATCAATTCTTCCGTAAAACAATCAATTATATAATCAATACCGCAGCTAAAAAAGCAAAGCTAGATAATGTACACCCACACACATTAAGGCATTCCTGCGGCTATTATATGGCTAACAAAGGTACAGATTTAAGAACTATGCAAGACTATTTGGGGCATCGGGACCCAAAACATACGGTTATATATACGCAAATTAGCGGGAGTAGGTTTGAAAGTATTTGGGAATAAGTAAAATTACTTGTCAAAAACATAAAATAAATAAATATCTTTACAAAAAACAACCTCTAAGTATATTGCCTATAGTAAGATATATATCGTCAATTTTCACAAAAAAAACTGTAGATATATAGGTGGTAGGCATAATTACAAAATAAACACCTCCAACATATAATATATGGCTCAAATAACAGAAGTAAGATTAACAATAGCTGCAATTATTTACGCTATCGAAATTGACTTAAAGAATTTAGTTACGAAATATATTACACCTTTTAATGATAATTTAAATTTCATAGGAAGTAAAGAAACAATTAGTAGCACTATTAAAAGATATAAAAAAGATAATCCTAATTTACCTGTAGAAGGTAATATAGATGAAGTAATTCAATATCTCGATTTTGCGGATTTTTTTAAAATTATTTTATCAAATAAATCATTTTTTAATGACCATATTATTGATGAAATAAAAAAGTCACTCCCCGAATTAGAATCCATAATTGGTATCCGAAATAGAGTAATGCACACACGTCCCTTAATGAATAGTGATTTTGCTGTTGCAGTCGCATTTGGTAAGAAAAAACAAGAACACCTAAATGATATATGGTACACCTTAAATTCTACGTTAACAAAAATTGAAGAAGACCCTTCATATGTACTAACTCTTACTATACCCTCGACAAAATCAATAAAAGATGAAGCTCATCATAATTTACCAATACCCGATTTTGATGAAACAGGGTTCATAGGAAGAAAGAAAGATCTTGTAGATATACAAAAATTAATATTAGGAAATAATCGGGTAGTAACCGTTATGGGTGAAGGAGGTGTAGGTAAAACTGCACTTGCATTAAAAGTAGCTTATGATATACTTGATTTAGGAGCTAAAAACCCGTTTGATATTATTATTTGGATCTCAGCAAAAACCACTATGCTAACAGTAACAGGTATTCAAGAGATAAGAAATACCCTAGTAGATTATGCTGGAGTAATCCAAGGTATAAATGATGCCCTTCCCGGTATAAATAAAGAAGACGATCAACTTTCTACAATTTTGGAATATATGGAGTTGTTCGATACATTATTAATAATAGATAATTTAGAGACTATTCTAGATGAAAAAATAAGAGAGTTTATTCGAGAAGCTTCACAAATAAGTAAGCTTTTGATTACTTCACGTATTGGTTTAGGAGAGCTTGAGTTTAGACGACCACTAAAGGGCCTTTCGGATAAAGAATCTATATTATTAATCAGAGGGTTAGCAAACCTAAAGAAGTCAACCGTTTTAAATAGACTAGAAAACAAACAATTGATAGATATTGTTCATAAACTACATTACAACCCGTTATCTCTTAAATGGTTTGTTAATTCAGTTGAAACAGGAATAAGCCCAAATGATGTTTTAAATAATAGAGGAAATCTATTAGACTTCTGTTTGACAAACGTTTACGATAAGCTTTCTGAAGATGCTATTGTAATAATCCAAACAATACTTGCTGCTAGAAGAAATTTAAATGATGCTGAACTTGTTTACACAACTGAGTTAGCTTCTTTAAAGTTAAGAAGGGCTATGAACGAACTTTTCTCAACTACATTTATTTCTCGAGAAATAGAACATATAAGAGAAGAACGAGATCTAAGATATTCAATTCCTGCGTTTTCAAAAGAATATATCCTAAAACATCACCCTATACCTAGTAAATATATAAAAACTATTTCGGAAAGGTTACGAAGCCTTAAAACGAGTACATCTAATATAAACCGTGTTTCTGGGTATAATGAATTTGGTATTAACGCTCTATCAATTAGCAATGCTAACGAAAAAGTAGTTGCACGTTTATTAAATGATGCGTTAAGATTTTCTAAAGGAGAAAACCTCGATGATGCTCTAAATAAAATTAACGAAGCAAAGTCTATTCTCCCGAATTATGCTGAAATTTACAGGGTAAGTGGATTCATTAAAGCATCATCTGACGATATTTTAGGAGCTGAATCAGATTACAAAACAGGACTAGAGATTGATCCTGAAAACCCTCGTTTACTATATTTCTACGGTAGCTTTTTACTATATAGCTTAAATGATTGGGAAAATGCGTTTGATTATGTAGCAAAACTTAATTCTATTAGACCTGATTCCGAATACCCTACACTACTCTTCGCTAGAATACTATCTACAAGCGGGGATTATGTCAAAGCTGTTGATTTACTAAACAATTTGCTAGTTAAATCTTCACTTACCAAAAATACAATTCGAATTATCAATACGGATTTAATTGGGGTTTACTCATATTGGGCAAGAGCAACTGTTGAGAAAGAAGGGGATTTCGATTTAGCAATAACTAAATTTAAACAAGCGATAACAATATATGAGGATAGTGTTAATTCTCGTAATTACGACAGTAGAATGACTAAGGCATTTTGTAATGTCTTAAAATCATATTTAAAACAAATTCCTAAATTGCACAATCAGGAAAACGCTGATGACATAAGTGATTTAATTATTAAATATGATGATCAAATAACATTAAACCAATCTAAAGAGTATTTAACCAATTTACTATCAAATGTTTTTGGAATAATTAGAACGAATCAGGAAATTTACTCAGGGGAAGTTTCAACAATAAACCCTACTAAAAATTTCGCTTTTATTGCCGCTACCTCAGGTAAGGAATTTTATGCTAACAAAAAAGCTTTTAAATTCTCAAGTGATTTTAATCTTATGCAAGTTGGAATGCCAGTAACATTTGAACTAGGGACAAATAAACAAGGAGATTGCGCAATAAACATTGAGGCAAAATAAACAATGCCTAATCGAGTAGACGGCTCCAACTAGGTTAGCTGGAGTACGCCTCTCACACCACTCCCAAATAAAGTTTGTGACAGGCCTAACATACGAGAGCTACGCTCGGTCATTTCTAATTAGAAGGGTAAAACACTTCTAATTCTCATGAACCTATACGGCGGTGGCTACCACGGTTCTATTTGGCTTCATCCCAAAAAAGGCACGAGACTATCACTATAGAGTATAAGTGCCTAATCTTAAATACCTAGCTTCTTTTTTTGTAGTTTTACTTGTATCTGACAAAACTGATTAATTTTGTCAGATATCTAAGTGTATTATTATGAAGAAAGTTAACAAACTATTCATAATACTTGAATTTACTTGTCACTATTAATAATAATGTCAAGTGTTTAAGAATAAAAGATGGCTATAATGGACATTTTGTGACATTTTTGGGATGAAGCCAAGTGATAAATAAGGCCGATAATTAAATGTGACTGTCAAAATTCATTCTCATTTACTAATGTTATTTAGTTCAGTATAAAGACGGGTATAACCTCCTATTATCAACGACTCTTGTAAAAACAACCGAATTAGCCTATTTTTCCTCATTTACTTTTGGAATTGACATGTACAATTGTAATCAATAATTTTCACATACTACATTTATATAATTACTGAATTATATAAATGTAGTTTTATGCTCTTTTGTAATCGTACATTGAGATCTACATAGTTGTATGTTACATCGTTACCTCTCTAGAACAACTCATTCAGCTTATTCTGCTTCATGGCAATAAGGCCTTTTATTTCATCTTCATTCTCTTTAAAAAATGCCTTAGTGATATTGTGCAGTACTTGTATGTTACTGGCTCCGCATAATTCAGCCAATAAATTGATTCTTTCATGACTTTGAGGACTTGCATTAAAGTTTTTGTAGGAACCCTTTTCTTCTTTAGTAATTGGAGAACTAATTATTTTTTTTAAACTCATGTTTTTGAATTAAAAAAAGCGCGAACTGAACTCATCAGTACTATAGGTATCGCCAAACACCCGCACACCAAACAAGAACAGCCCACGCAGTAGCGTGGGCGTCTTAGTTTTGATATTAGTGTGCTTAAAATTGGCGATTTTATAGTACTAAATCAAAAGCTAAACGCTTTATATGTTAATGGGATTTCTCCCTTATATTTTAACGTGCAATTTAGCAATATTATTTTTTGATACTGAATGTTTACCTGTCTTTTTATGTTTACGTTCCTAATTCTTTTAGTATCGCAGTATTGATTAGATGCTTTAAGCTAACACTCTGTTCAATAGCTTTTATTTTTAGTTTCTTTAAAACAGATTTTTCAATATAAAATGAAAATTGTATTTCCGTAGTTATCTTCTTTTTAACAAGGGATACCTGTTGAAAAGATCTAGGCTTTATACTTTTTTTAGCCTTATTTATCAGTTTGTTAAATGCTTCTTTTTCCATAATTATAGAATTGTAGCTTTATATAAATACTGAATTATATATTTATATAAGGCTAGTTAATACTTCCTTGGTAAGACTATCTATCTGTCGTTGTGCTTTATTACTGTCTGTTACTCCTTTAAGTAAAACGGAGCGAGTAAATGCTACCAAATCACTAATTTGAGTGTCGTATATTTTGAAATTATATTCGTCTAATTGTGCCCTTATATCAGCTGTCAAGGTTGTGTTCGGTTTTATCATATTAAAGACAATGCGGCTATAGTGTCTTTTATCAGCTGTATTAATGATGTCTATAGTGCTTTTAATAGCTAATAAGTCAAGTATTCCTGCCTTTGTGGGGATTAGGATTAAATCCGCAATTTGTAATAGCTGTGGTAGGTTATTTGATAGGTAAGGCGGAGTGTCTATGAAAATGAAATCATAGGGTAAATTTGGGATTTCATTAATAGCCATTTCATAAGGAATGATATCAAAATCTTCAATCAATTCTTTTAGTTGTGCTAGGCTCCCTTGTAAATCAAAATCTATAACGGCTACTTTGGTGCTTTTTGCAATGTTTTGAGCTAAATTAAAGGTTAAAGTTGATTTTCCTACACCTCCTTTCTGATGGGTAATGAGTATAATTTTTGTCATAATTTAAAATTTAGAGTCCGAGGTTGTTTCCTTTCCGGTTTTGTTTGTTAATGAGATGTTGCCCTTTTATGGCGTTTTTTATACCTTTAAGTGAGAATTTTCTATCGATGGCTGATCCTTTAAAATAAACACCTTTAGCATCTGTAAATCCTATTCCCCTTCCTTCTTTAACTTTTATTTCTTCGTTTTTGAGATAGAATTTAAAGTCCTCAAAATTGTCTGAAAATTCTATAGCTTTTCCTATCGTCAGCTTTAAATTTGCATGCCTTTTATCTGTGGGTATAAAAGCTTCGTTCTTCTTTAATTTTTCTAATTTACGTTGCACCATTCGCAACCTGTACTTTTCCTCTAAATGTCGTGCATAGTCCATGCTTTTAAAGTGAGTGAAGCTATTGTTAGATGCTAGGTTGTTGGGTTGAATTCTAGAGGCGACAACATGGATATGTTCATTTTCGGTTCCTTCTTCGTGGATGTAAACAGCATAAGGGTTATTATTAAAATCCATTTTCTTTGCATATCCATTTGATATGTCTATCCAATCTAGAATGGATAATTTTCCTTTATCTTCAGGTGCTAGCCTAATTTTAATATGGAATGTGTTTTTTAGACATCGGTCATTTACTGCATTGTGAATAGACATCTGTTTGTTAATAGAGGTACTGTCTCCTAGACACATGTTCGTTGATATTATTTCGCCACCTTTCTCGCAATAGCCAAGTGCGTTTGCTGTGTGTGATATAGTCTGTAGTTTTACAATCATGGCTGTTGTTTTAATAAATTCAGTTGCTTTTTTAGACGTTTTAATTCAAGGTCATTATTGTACTTTCGTTTTAATGCATTTAAATTTTTTATAAAATCAGGGTTTCTTGAAGCGGATTTTTGTTGTAGATTTTCTAATTGACTAGTTGTATTGTTTTTTTCATAACTATTCAGATAAATATATTCATAGATCATGTGGTATGTTTTTTCGTCCTTTTTTAAAGTGCTATGTTCTAGGTATACACCAGGACCGTATTTTATACCTCCAACCAATAATATTATGGATATAAGCAGTAGGGACGCATTTTTAATACCTATAGGAGCGTCTTTTCCAATTAGGTTATAATGTTTATGTGTTGTAGTTATATTTGGCTGTAAACTCTCCTGTATGCTTTTAGGGATCGAGTCTTGTAATATGTTTACTTCTTTGTTCGTTTTTACAATGTATTTTATAATACGTTCAATAAAACCACTTACTTCTTCTCGAGTTGCTCCGATATTTTCTGATATTTTTGTACTTGTAAGGTTGGAATCCTTTTTTTGTAAAGTGCTTAATTCAGTAGATATGTGTTCTAATTTATCGACTATATTTTGCATTAATTTGTATACCGTTGATGTGTCTATTTTTTCCATAATTCTGTTATTAAAGTTTTGATTTAATGTCAATAATATGATCTACGAGCCGCTTAATATTATCCAATACACTTTGTTGATCTGCGATGACGAATTTGTTTCCAGTATTTAATTTTTTAGCAATTTGATTTAGATTGTTCCCTATACTTAGGAGTTGTCCAGTGTATTCTTTTGTAGCTATATTGTTTTGTTTTAATTCAATAATTGGTCTTCCTAATTTTTCTAGTATGGAGAATCTTATAAAGTTTGAAGTGTCAATATTGAGTGTTCCACAATGGTCTTTTAAAAGTTTTTTATCTGCAGGGTTTAGATAAAAAACAACTCTTATTTTTTTGTTGTTTTTCATGTTATTAATATTTCATTGGTTGTAGAATGCTGTGCTACCTTATCGATTTTTGTAAAATGGATAAGGGTTTCTTTATGAGCTTTTTTTAAAGCGAATAAAGCGGGTTTGGTTATTGTGTACTGAGGTAGGGTGTGCCCTCTCAGTACACAATAACCACAACTCGCAAAGCAACACTCCGCTTAAAGGCCCTGTTCTTTTCCCTTTTGATTAATTTCCGTTTTCTTATGGATTAAGAACTCGTTTAAATCCTTGTTGTTTTTGTATTTGTAACTGTAATCTGTTACTTTCTTATTTGTGTTTTTTCTTATTTCCTGAAGAACATTTTTCCCTGCT
This sequence comes from Flavobacteriaceae bacterium, assembly GCA_002400885.1. Lineage (GTDB taxonomy): Bacteria > Bacteroidota > Bacteroidia > Flavobacteriales > Flavobacteriaceae. The sequence continues at coordinate 28,611 of NVRM01000006.1, read as the reverse complement.
ATATCGTTGTCTAAAAAACAGTGTATATTTTCGAAACATTTTAAGATTGGAATTACTCTATTAATTAACGAGGTAGAATTTAACACGATGTAGCTTTCCTTTTTTAGATTATTTGTAAGTGTTAAATAGGATAAGAAATCAGACCAAGATTCAAACAAGCAAACAGTAATAGGATTGTTAAAAAAACTTGTAATTCCCTTCTTGTAAAAGCAACCTTTAAAATAACTGGATCGAATTTCGTAACCTAATTCATTGTTTTTAAAGCCAAGCCCATAATATGTTTTCGGATTGTTAGAAAACGAATAATGAAGCTCCACTAAATATTCTTTTGCGATAGTTAAATCGATTTTTCTACTTTGTATATACTGAACAAGATTTGAATTTTCCAGTGGAATAATTTTATCGATGGAATATTTTGGACCTTCTTTTTCTGGTTCTTTTTTTTGCTGATGAAAAGAAAAAGTTTGTCCATTTAAAATATCTAATGCACCTGAAACTGTGCAGTTATGCATTAACTGTATTAAACAGATAATATCGCCACCTTTTCCTGTGCCAAAGTCCATAAATAGGTTTTTTGTATGATCTACTTTTAGGCTTGGTGTTTTTTCATTTCTATAGGGGGCTATATACATGCTGTATCCGTTATAGCGTTTCTTAGGGGAGATGCCATTTTGAAGTAAGAATGCAGTAATACTTATTTCTTTTGCTTGTAGGCATGTGATTTTGTTTTTCATGGTAAAAAATTTAATTGTTGAAAAATCTCATTTCTTCTTACCTTCTTACCCGGTACGCTATCACTGGGTTTAGTCCTGATTTCAGGAAGCTCCTTCTTACCTAAAATCATAGTTTAGGTAAGTTAGGTAAGAAGAAAACATGGTTCTTACCTAGGATTAGGTCAATGATAGTAACTAATACAGCTGTTTAGGTAAGAAGGTAAGATGATTTTGAATAAATGTTTTTTGCTAAGCCTTCCTAATTAAATAACCCCATCGTTGTGTTTTCTTATTCTTAATACGCTCAAAACCTAAACTTCTAATTGCTTTCCCTATGCTTATATTGTTGGCTTTGGGGTATATATTTGATATTTCTTGTACGATTGTTGCTGTTGTTTTAAAATCAATTAGGTCGTCTGATTTAGTGTAATTCTCGTAGATAAGTTCTTCTTCTACGCTTAATACCTTGTACTTGTCATTTCGCTCCTCATTTTGTTTAATGTCTTGGATTGTCAACTCACTATTAAAATTTGGGTCATTGGCTAAATGATATGCTTGGGCCCAAACATCATCAATGTCTATGTCTTTGGAATAATTGAAATTTATTATGTCGCTAAGCTCAAAACACAACCATCGGACACTACCTGTTTCATCTTCTAAAAAGTTAGAATGGTTTGTAGAACCGACAAAAGAGCATGTTCTAGGTAGATTTGTGTTTCTACGGTCATAAGGGAGTCGTAGATTTACTTGTATTTTAGAAAACATGGACTTATAGCCGTTTATTTCTTTTTTTTCAATTTTGTCTAGTTCGTCTAGGTTTATAAGGAAATTTCGGGTGAGCTGTATATTAGAATCTTTTCCATACCCGATATTTTCTGCTATATAATCAGTTAATTTAATAGGGCATAAGAATCTGCAAAAAGTAGTTTTCCCTGTATTTTGTTCATCATGAACTAAAATTAATGCCTGTTTGTTAAAGTATTTATTTTTCAAAGCACACTTTACGGTTCGTACCATCCATTTTTTTAAATGATATTTAAACAGGATAGGTTCTTTTGTGGGGACATAAGAAGCTAGTTTAGAAATGTAATCTATACCATCCCATTTGTTAAGTTGTTTAAAATAGGACTTAAAAGGGTTGTGTGTTTTTATTTCGTCAGATTTTATAAATACTTCTAATGTTGACATCCTTGTTTTAATTTCTACTTTGGTTAATTCAATTAGTAAAGAGTTTAAGTTTAAAGAGGTCCATTTCTTTTTGTTTTTAAATGATATTTCAAAGTCCTGGGAAATTTCATTGTATAAGATGTCATATTTCTTATCTGTAAATTCTAATATTCTGTCGTAAACAGTAATATTTGAGGACGTTGTGATATATAGTTTTTCTTCATTCATGAAAATAAATGTTTTGAAAACCGTATATTTGCTACGGTTTAAGGTTAGACTTAAATTATTAAACACAGAAAAGCATAGAGGTTCGAGCTCTATGCTTTTGTTCTTTTATAACGGAATTCTTTTAATTCGTTATTCTTACTATATAATTGGTAGTGATTTATTAAGTGTAATCGTTCTCCTTGTTTTATTATCGCGATCTGCCCTGTATTGATATATCTGGACAAAGTGTCCCTAGAACATTTAAGGATTGCTGCAGCTTGTTTTCTTGTATAATGTTTAAGTGAGTAGTCTCTCGGTTTGTCTTTTATTTCTAAGACAATTTTCTTTAATTCATTTAACTGATTGTTAATTGTTTCAAAGGGATTTAATGCATCTCTCATAGTATAAGATTTTAAAATTATACTGTGAAATTATATGGTATACGTCTGAATACTACGCAATTGTTGAGTAATTGAGTAATTGAGTAAAAATGTTAGGTCTTATTCTTAGTGTAGAGTCTTGTTATAAATTCAACTTCAGTAAATTTTTTGTGATGCTGATCTGAAATATCTGTGAAGGGGTAATTTTCGTTCCAACTAGTTTGCGTGCGTGAATATGTACTTTCTGTAATTTCTAATTTTTTGTTTGTTTTTATGGTTTTAGTATAGTTTGTAAGTATCTCTGCTGTGTGTTTTTGATTTATATTAATTGCTGAGATTTTCTTATCCACAAGCATTACGTGTAAGTATATTAAAATAAATTTTGTCTTTGTAAGTGTTGATGCATTTTGTTTGATGCAATTGTCAAATAGTTTAAAGTTATGTGACGAAGAAAAGAAATATTTAAGTGATTTTACCGGGGCATCGTTTATTTTGGCTGTATTTAAATTATTAAACTCTTCAGTTTTAATGAAACTGTCTTCTGTATTTTTGTTTTTTGCGTACCATGGTGTAATTGGTTCCTTTTTGATAATACCATTTTTACGTGTAATCTTGAAATATGAAACTTTAGAATTTGAATTTATAGCAGCTGAAATCATTCCAATAGATAATAAGAGGATATAGAATATAGCAATTAGAATAAAAGAGAAGAAAAGAATCAGGTAAATATTAGAGTAACTGGATGTTAAATAGACGCAAAAAACAAGACCGATTAAACAGGATAGCATAAATAAAAACAATCCAAAAAGTTTATGCTGATATATTTCTTTGCGGTAGTGTGAAATAAGAGCAGATAATAAATTTGTTTTAGTAACTAATTTTTCTAAGAAAGTTGAAATAATTTTGACCATAGCAATACGTTATTAAAAATAAAAACCCCTTACTCAAAAGTTGAATAAGGGGGAATATTGCCTAAATTTACTATTTTTGTATCATAATTACAATCTTTGTTGGAGAAATAAATTAACACCTATTTTAACACCAAAAACAAGAAACCCCCGTAAACGCTAGGTTTACGAGGGTGTTTAGTGGAAACGCCGGGAATCGAACCCGGGTCCAAACAAGCTGTTAAAAAGCCTTCTACATGCTTAGTTTTTTCTTAATTTTCGTCTTAGAGCTGATTAAAAACAATCCACAAAAAGCTTATTCTCTTAAGTTTCAAAAAGTAATCGAGATGCTTACCTTCCTATGTTAACATTTACGATGCCTCTATGTTGAACGCCGCTAACCAAGGCTTTCATGAGACATTTAGCTTGTGCACCTTGTGCACCGAGGCTCATCCTACTGTAATTCGGATTAAGCAGCCAAAGCGTAGTTATCTTCGCCGTGTAAAAAATTGAAATTGAGATTTACGAGTACTATTTCATCACTCGACATGCTTACATTTTCACTAGTCTCGCTGTCAAAACCAGTCGTCCCCATTATGTAAATGATCTTCTTCCTTGTTCAACCAAGGATTGCAAAAATACTAAAAAAACTGATACAATTATAAATTTGTGAGTTTCTTTATTTTCAGATATATTAGCACAATATTTATACCAAAAGAGAAGTATTTTTATTAAAACTTCATCACCTCGCTTATTTTACTGTATAATAAGCACTTATTAGATATTTAGTTTAATTGTGGCCTTATTAAAGGTTATAATTATCACCCCTAAACCAACATATATTTATGAAAATAGGCATCATTAAAGAAAGAAAATCACCACCAGATAGACGTGTAGTCTTGTCTCCTGACAAATGTAAAGAATTATTACAGACGTTTTCGGAATTAGAAATTGTTATTGAAAGTTCAGAAGCACGTGCTTTTTCGGATCAAAGTTATACTGATATGGGAATATCTGTGGTTGAGAATGTAGATGATTGTGATGTGTTATTGGGAGTGAAAGAGGTGCCAATGGATGCCCTAATTCCTAATAAAAAATACTTTTTCTTTTCACATACAATTAAAAAGCAATCTTATAATAGAGATTTATTACAAGCTTTTTTAAAGAAGAATATTCAGATGTATGATCATGAGGTGATCACTAATGAAAAAGGTCAACGATTGGTAGCTTTCGGGAGATATGCGGGTATCGTTGGAGCCTATAATGGGTTTAGGACTTATGGATTAAAATTTGACTTGTTTGCATTACCTAAAGTAGAAACATTAAATAACCAGCAAGAATTGATTTCGGAATTGAGTCTTATTAAAGATAAACTGATACGGGCTAAAATTGTCCTAACAGGATCTGGACGTGTTGGGAATGGAGCAAAGGAAATGTTAGATGGTATGGGGATGAAAGAAGTGTCTGTATACGATTATTTGAATACGGTGTTTTCTGTGCCAGTGTATGCTCAAATTGATGTAATGGATTATAACAAACGAATAGATGGGGAAATAGGAGATAATCAAGATTTTTATACAAACGCAAGTGATTATAAAAGTGATTTTATGCGATTCGCCAAAGTGACAGACATGTATATAGCGGGGCACTTTTTTGGGGATGGAGCTCCTTATATTTTTACAAGAGATGATGCAAAATCACCTGATTTTAATATTAAAGTAGTCGCGGATATCAGTTGCGATATTGATGGACCGGTAGCGTCTACTATTAGACCCTCTATCATTGCAGAACCTATTTATGGGTATTTGCCGATGTCTGAGCAAGAGGTGTATTTTAAAAATGATGATGCCATTGCTGTAATGGCAGTGGATAATTTACCTTGTGAGTTGCCTATTGATGCTTCTGAAGGGTTTGGAACTAGTTTCGCTGCCCATGTGATTCCAGCGTTTTTTAACGGTGATAAAGACGGGGTATTAGAAAGGGCATGTATGACTAAGGATGGAAAATTGACAAAACGTTTTCTATATTTACAGGATTTTGTAGACGGTAAAGAATGAATATAACTCCGAGTTTTACTTTAGAAGAGGTAGCAAAGGCGATAATGCCTTTTGGAAAGTACAAAGGAAGGTTTTTAATAAATCTTCCTGAGCATTATATTGTTTGGTATCGAAATAAAGGGTTTCCTAAAGGGAAATTGGGCGATATGATGGGATTGGTGTATGAATTACAGCTAAACGGCTTGGAAGATTTGGTACGCCGATTAATGAAGTAAATAAATGCCTATTAATAATAGAACGGAGGAAAGTAAATTACTAATTTATTTTCCTCCGTTTTTTTGTTTTTTAAAGTTGTGATATGCTTTTTTTATCTAATAGTATGCCATGTTTATCATTAAATTATAATTTCTTTTATGATTGTGGATTAAAGCGAGTGAATATCAAGGAATTCTCTACAATAAAACTTTTCAACAATAATTGTTATTAACTAATTGGATGATAATAGCATTTCATCTCTTTTATTTTCTAATTTTAATTTCGGTAAAAAAAATTAAAATTAAAAGTTAAACAATGGATAATCAGCTGGTTTTGGAAAAAGTGTACACGCGTGAAGAAGTATTGAAGTCATCTTTAAGCTATTTTAATGGCGATGAGTTGGCAGCAACTACATGGATGAATAAATATGCAATAAAAAATAAGGAAGGAGCCTTTTTAGAGACTACTCCAAATGACATGCATGCACGTATGGCTAAGGAGTTTGCTAGGATTGAAGCAAATTACGACGCTATTGAAACCACAACTAAAGGCTTATCTGACTACGGTAAAAACCGTAATAAACTAAGTGAAGAAGTTATTTTTGATTTATTCAAAGATTTTAAATACATCATTCCACAGGGGAGCGTTATGTCGTCTTTAGGGGACAAGAACACCATTGCTTCTTTGTCTAACTGTGTGGTAATACCTCCGGTATTGGATTCTTATGGTGGTATTTTTTATACCGATCAGCAAATGGCGCAATTGTTTAAGAGACGTTGTGGTGTAGGGGTAGATTTATCTAACTTAAGACCTAATGGAGCTACGGTTTCTAATTCTGCAGGAACTACTTCTGGAGCGGTTTCTTTTATGAATCGTTTTTCAAATACAACTAGAGAAGTTGCTCAGAACGGACGTAGAGGTGCTTTAATGCTAACCATGGATATTGCCCATCCAGATATTGAAGAATTTATAGAAGTAAAACAAGATTTAACCAAAGTGACCGGTGCAAATATTTCGATCAGAATTTCTGATGAATTTATGAAAGCCGTGATTGCTGATACCGATTTCACCTTGCGTTTCCCTATCGACAGTAAGGATCCTGAGTTTGTGAAAGTTGTAAAAGCAAAAGAACTATGGGATACAATTATAAAATGTGCTCATAATACAGCCGAACCAGGGTTAATATTTTGGGACCGTCAGCATTATTATTCTACTTCTTCGTTATATCCAGGATTTAAAAACGATTCTACAAACCCATGTTCAGAAATCGCCATGCAAGGTGGGGATAGCTGTCGTTTAATTGCAGTGAATTTATTTAGTTTTGTGTCGGATCCATTTACAAAGAATGCGAAATTCGATTATAAAAAATTATACGAAGTGGTGTATGATACACAGCGCTTAATGGATGATTTAGTAGATTTAGAATTGGAAGCTGTTGCTAAAATATTTAATAAAATAAATAGTGATGGTGAACCAGACGATATTAAAAAAATAGAAAATGATACTTGGAAATTATTAGCTGAAACTGGGAAGACAGGACGTAGAACGGGTCTTGGATTTACGGCTTTGGCGGATACGGTTGCTGCTTTAGGATTAAAGTTTGATACCGATGAGGCTATTGCTGTTGTGGATGAAATTATGAAATCCAAATTGTCAGGTGAATTTGACAGTAGTATAGATATGGCTATCGAACGTGGCAAGTTTAAAGTGTTTGATCCTAAAATAGAAGATCAATCGGAATTTGTACAGATGTTAGCAACGGATTTTCCTGTTATTTATAAAAGAATGATGCAACATGGACGTAGAAATATTTCTATTAGTACCGTTGCGCCAACAGGGTCTTTAAGTATGCTAGCGCAAGTTTCTTCGGGAATTGAGCCTGTATTTTTATTGAGTTATAAAAGACGTAGAAAAGTAAATAAAGACGATACCAATGCTAAAGTTGCATATGTAGATGATATGGGCGATGCATTTGAGGAGTTTGATGTGTACCATCAGAAATTAAAAACTTGGATGGAAATCACCGGAGAAACGGATGTAGATAAAAGTCCATACGCAGGTGCTACGGCTCCAGAAATTGACTGGAAAAAACGTATCGAAATGCAAGCTTTGGTTCAGAAATACACGACGCATTCTATTAGTTCTACCATTAATTTGGCGAGTGATGTAACTACGGATTTGGTGAGTGATATTTATATTGAATCATGGCAAAAAGGAGTGAAGGGAATTACCGTATACCGCGATGGTTCTAGATCGGGAATTTTAGTAGCAAATGATACTAAAAACGAAAAGGAAAGTGAAGCTTGTTTTGAACAAACTAAATTTCCAAAGCGCCCTAGGATATTAGAAGCAAAAGTGGTTCGTTTTCAAAATGATTATGAAAAATGGGTAGCTATTGTCGGAGTATTTGAAGGACGTCCATACGAGATATTTACAGGGAAGATAGACGATTCGTTTGTGTTACCAACAAACTTAGATAGCGGATGGATACTTAAAAACAGAGAAGAAAACGGGAAAGCTCGTTATGATTTTCAATACGAAGTTAAAAACGGTTACAAAGTAACTATGGAAGGTTTATCGCGTTCTTTTGATAAAGAATATTGGAACTATGCCAAGTTGATTTCAGGGATTATTCGTCATGGAATGCCAATGGCATATGTGGTAGATTTGGTACAGAATCTAACATTTACCAATGATAATATTAATACTTGGAAAAATGGAGTAGCGCGTACCTTAAAACAATTTGTACCAGATGGAACTGTTGCTGCAGATAAAAAATGTGGTGAATGTGGTGATCCAGATGGATTGGTATACGAGGAAGGATGCTTAATTTGCAAAAGCTGTGGAAACAGTAAATGTGGATAAAACCAAGCCTATAATTTAAATTAAAACTCGTTGCCGTGAAAATGGTAACGAGTTTTTTTTATGATATTTTAGTTCTATATTTAACCATGGAAAAGCAACGTGGTACATATATTTCGATAGTAAGGTTCGTGGTTTTTTGTGCTTTGGCTTTGATGGTATTACTAAGTAGTTGTACCAGTTCGAAACAACTAATTTATGTTGAAACTGATTTATATGAATTGATTATTCCAGAGAAACATAAGGAATTTCTTGTGTTGTTTCCAAGTTTTGGAGGGACTATAGAATCTGTAAAGAAAGGGTCGAAATTAGTAGAAAAGGCATTGGATGTTAATATAGCTGTGGTCATTGTGAAATTGAATCAAGACTTATTTTTAAATGAAGAGGAACAAGCGGAAATTGGACAAGTACTTCTGAACGTTTTGATAGATAACTCGGGAGTAGAAAAGGATATTTATATTGGAGGGTTTTCTTCCGGAGGTAATTTAGCCATGCAGACAGCAAAATATTTAACAAACAATCAAAAGGTGAATTTATCTATTAAAGGGCTGCTTATAGTAGATTCGCCATTGGATTTAGTACAGTTTTATCATAATTCTAAAAAATTAATCTTAAAGAATAACGCTAAGGAAGCTCAATGTTTTATAGACTATTTAGATGATAGGTTGGGGGAAATGAATTCAAATTTAGAAAATTATAAATTGTTTTCTCCGTGTGTTAATTCAATTGGATATGTTGAAAATTCAAAATTTAAAAATACGGAATTGGTTTTTTATACAGAGCCTGCCAGCGTATTTAAAAAGAAGAATTACCAGCAAGATTTTAAAGATACTAATAGTTTTCAATTACAGCAATTGTCAGAAAAATTAAATGCTTTACATTATAAAGTCTCTTATATTGAAACGGAGAATAAAGGGTATAGGGATGAGGATGAAGGAGTACATGTTCCTCATTCATGGTCTATTATTGATGTAGATGCTATTATGCGATGGATCAAAAATAAAGAAATGCCTTTATCCAATGTACTCTTGTTAGATTAAGCTGGTTTTATTTATGAAATGAAGCTTGTTTCTTTAATTATACCTATTTTAGAGCTATGAATAAAAAAATGTTGCTTCCATAGTGTCGCTAGTGATGGTTGGTTATTGTAAGACTTAATTTTGTTAGAGAATCAAGAAGATAGTTGATATGTAATCAAAAAAAAGCATTGGTTCGTTTAGTTATATCGAATATGTTTAAGTTGAAAATTTAGAGTGTAAAATAAAAAGAGTATAAAATGTGGATTAAAACTCAGAATAATAGAGAATTAATAAATGTGTGTGATGTCAAAATCTTGAAGAGTGGAAAAAAAGCCTATCTAATGGCTGTTATAAAGGGAGCTGGTTTGATGTCGTCTGGAAATAAGATTATTGCAAAATATAAAACCATGGATGAGGCTGAAATAGCATTGGATAAAATTGAAATAAGTATTGCTAATAAAGAGCAGATACATATTATGTCAACACAATAATTACAATTGAATCCTATAGATAGTTATTTTTTGCGTCAACAGGAACCCTATCAGTCCATGATGCTCTATGTCCGTAGCTTATTGTTAAAACCTAGTTTTGGAATTGTAGAAAAGCACAAATATGGTATTCCGTTTTATTATGTTAACAGTAAGCCTTTGTGTTATCTAAATATTTTAAAAGGAACTGATTTTGTAGATATTGCTTTTGTGAAAGGAGCTGTGTTACAAGAATATTTTCCGGTATTAAAGGATTATAAAAACAGGAAAAATACGCGGTCCCTTCAGCTGACTAAAATTGAAGATTTGGATGAAATTGAATTTATAGAAATTATTAAAATAGCTATTGAGATTAATTCAAAAAAATAGCCCCATAAAATGGAGCTATTTATTGAGTATGTTGGTAGGTGTTAAAACTTATTAATCGTTTTTCTAATAGCAACTAATTTCGTTAATAAATCTTCTAAATGATCTAAGTTTAACATGTTTGCTCCGTCCGATTTTGCATTGGCTGGATCTGGATGTGTTTCGATAAAAATTCCATCTACACCCACAACAATTCCTGCTTTGGCAATGGTTTCTATCAATTCCGGTTTTCCTCCTGTTACACCACCTGGTTGGTTAGGTTGTTGTAAAGAATGCGTAATGTCCAATATTGTTGGAGCATATTTTTGCATTTCTGGAATTCCTCTAAAGTCCACGATCATGTCTTGGTAACCAAACATGGTTCCACGGTCTGTAATCCATGCTTTATCGCTACCGCTGTCTTTTACTTTTTGTACGGCATGTTTCATAGCATCAGGACTCATAAATTGTCCTTTTTTAAGGTTTACAACCTTACCTGTTTTTGCTGCCGCTACTACTAAGTTGGTTTGTCTTACTAAAAATGCAGGAATTTGCAATACATCTACGTATTTAGCCGCTAATGCTGCATCTGAACTTTCGTGAATATCAGTTACAGTAGGTACATTAAATTTCTCTCCTACTTTTTTTAAGATTTCTAATGCTTTTATATCTCCGATACCTGAAAAACTATCAATTCTAGAGCGGTTTGCCTTTCTAAAGCTTCCTTTAAAGATGAAAGGAATTTCTAGCTTATCAGTTATTTTTTGCACTTTTTCGCAAATCTCCATCGCCATCTCTTCACTTTCAATGGCACAAGGCCCTGCTAGTAAGAAGAAATTTCCGCTGTCGGTATGTTTTATGTTAGGAATTAGATTTAAATCCATGTTGAATGTTTTTTTTGCAAATGTACTCAAAAACTCAATGAATTAATATCAATCCTTATATTTACAGTAAAAAAAGCATGGCTGTTAATGAATTTCTTGCCGATAGCATCCGAAATTACCTATTAGATAATCAGCTAGATTTTTTCGGAAAACGAATGTTTGGAGGTTTAACTTTTATGATAAATCCTGCCAAATACGTTTCTATTTGGTAGGGTAGAAATAGCATTGTTTTTAGTATATAGATGTGTGTGGAATTGATGTCACGAATAGGTCCGGAGGCCTATGAAAGTACTTTGTTAAAAGAAGGATGTACTGAAATGAAATTCATCGGGAAACCTATGATTGGCTATTTTTTTTAGATGATGAAGCAATCGATTTAGAAGTGAATTTAAAATATTGGATTCCGTTAGCCTTGGGTTTTAAGTCCTTGGTGAAAGCGAGTGAAAAGAAGAAATAGTATAAAGAAAGACTCGGAAAAGGTCAAGTTATTAATCCCACGTAGAGGACTTCTGAGTTGTACTATAAACACGGTGATTAGATTGTAAATTAAATCATTTCAATGTTTGTAAAATAAATGAAGGTTTCTTTACAAGGAAAGAAGAGGTGGTCGCAAATTGCGCCCATCTTGGTAGATTTAAAAAGAGGCATCTGTACAATATATAACTTCTCGGTATATAGTAATAGGATACTAATGTGCGATTTTAGATTTATAAAAGTATAGAAGGGTAATTACTAAAAGGTTAAATGAACAAGTAAAAAGAAATAGGGAGAGGTTTCCTAGTTATTTTATGTTTCAACTGACGGTGGCTGAAAAAGAAGAGGTGGTTGTAAATTACAAGCACCTTGAGTATATAAAACAAGTTGAAAGAGATAAAGTGTAAAGTTTTGATCAAGAAAACAGGAAGCGAATTGGATATAACAAGAAATAAATAAATGGAAAAAGTATATTTTTTATCAGGAACCATGAATGACGAACGCTTATGGAAATGGGTGTTTCCAAAATTGGAAGGTATAATTCCTGTTTATATTGACATCAGCCAAGCGAACTCATTTGAAGAGATAAGTGAGTTGATAAACCAGGTTATAGAAGAAGAGAGTATCTTAATTGGTTTTTCTTTAGGAGGGTTTTCTGCATTGAATTTTACGTTGAAATTCCCAGAAAAAGTATCCAAATTAATGATGATTTGTGCCTCGGCGGATGGATTAAATTCTGATGAAATTAGCTTAAGGAATAGTACGATTCGTTTTTTAGAAACTCATAGTTACAAAGGGATTTCTAACACTAGAATACAACAGTTTATACATCCTAATGCTACTAATTATACGGCAATCACCGAATTGATACGAGAAATGGACGTGTCATTAGGTAAGGATACACTCATTAGGCAGTTAAAAGCAACTTCCAACAGGAAATCACTGATGGATAAAGTAGCTAATTTATCGATGCCTGTAAGTCTAGTAGGAGCGAGTCACGATTTATTAGTGAATCCAGACAGTATGGAGGATATGTATTTAGAATTAGAAAATGCAAGCTTCGAAATCATTTCAGAAACAGGGCATATGATTCCTTTAGAACAACCTGATATTTTGGCACATAAGATCCATCATTTTGTGTTTTCTTAAAATTATTTATACCGTAAGTTTATTGCTTAAAAATAAACGATAATCGTGTCCTTTTTTGTAAATTTATCCCTTATAAAAATAAAGGATGAACGTACATTTTATAGCCATTGGAGGAAGTGCCATGCACAACTTAGCATTGGCATTGCATAAAAAAGGAGATTTAGTTACAGGAAGTGACGATGCGATTTTTGAACCGTCTAAATCCCGTTTGGACGCAAAAGGATTATTGCCTCAAGAAATGGGTTGGTTTTCTGAGAAAATAACATCAGCATTGGATGCTATTATTCTTGGTATGCATGCAAAAGCGGACAATCCAGAATTGTTGAAAGCACAGGAACTGGGGATTAAAATTTACTCATACCCAGAGTTTTTATACGAACAATCTAAAAATAAAACACGTGTTGTTATCGGTGGTTCTCATGGTAAAACTACCATAACCTCTATGATTTTGCATGTATTGCACTACCACGATATGGAAGTGGATTATATGGTGGGGGCGCAATTAGATGGTTTTGATACCATGGTTAATTTAACCCATACGAATGAGTTTATGGTCTTAGAAGGCGATGAGTATTTGTCTTCCCCCATAGATCGTAGGCCTAAGTTTCATTTATACAAACCCAATATTGCTTTAATTAGTGGGATTGCATGGGATCATATTAATGTATTTCCAACCTATGAAAACTATGTGGAGCAATTCTCTATTTTTGCCAATTCGTTGGCCAATGGAGGGATTATGGTCTATAATGAAGAGGATACTGAGGTAAAGAAGATCATAGAAAACAGCAACCATCATTTTAAACAATATCCTTACAAAACACCTGATTTTAAAATCGAAGATGGGATTACCTATGTAGCTACGAGTATTGGAGATGTGCCTTTGGAAATTTTCGGAAAACACAATTTACAAAACATGGCAGGTGCACAATGGATCTGTTCTCATATGGGCCTAGGCGAAGAAGAGTTTTATGACGCAATCGTTAGTTTTAAAGGAGCGAATAAACGGTTGGAAATTATCAAAAAAACAGCAACTAATATAGCTTTTAAAGATTTTGCACATTCTCCTTCTAAGGTCAAAGCAACCATGGAAGCCGTGAAAGAGCAATATGCATCTAAACACGTATTGGCCTGTTTTGAATTACACACTTACAGCAGTTTAAATGCTGATTTTTTAAAGGAATATAAAGGGACTCTGGATGCCGCAGATGAAGCTGTGGTGTTTTATTCACCAGAAGCAGTGGCGATAAAGCAATTGGAAGAAGTGAGTGAATCCCAAATAAAAGAAGCGTTTGGGAGAGAAGACTTGATTGTATTTACCGACCCTGATAAATTTCAAGAATTTTTATTTGCTAAGCAATTTGAAAATGTAGCCTTGTTGTTAATGAGTTCAGGAAATTACGGAGGTCTTAATTTTGAAGATGTTGCAAATCTTTTATAATGCATAGCATGAAAATTAATAGTAGCACAAAAATTTCCGCTTTAATAAAAGCAGACCCCAAGGTAATCACTGTGATTGCATCGATTAATAAACATTTTAAGAAGTTAGAAAATCCAATACTAAGGAAGGTGCTAGCTTCTAGAATTACCATAGCTGATGCAGCGAAAGTAGGCGGGGTGTCTGTGGCCGTTTTTTATGAAAAGTTAGCCACACTAGGTTTTGAAATAGAAGATACAGCAGCGCTAGAAAACAAACAAAATATAACGATGGAATCACCAGTGAATAAAAAAATAAAGGAATTAGTAAGTTTGGATGTACGTCCTATTTTAGAAGGAGGGACCGATCCATTCAAAGCCATTATGGAGGCCGTTAAAGTACTGAAGGTAGCGGAGACTTTAGAAATTATCAATAGTTTTGAGCCTATTCCATTAATCCATAAATTAAAAGAAAAAGGCTATGAGTCTTGGACCGAGCGTTCTGAAGAAGGGGTGGTTTTTACTTACTTTAAAAAGTTAAAAGAAGGTGATTCAAACCTGGATTTAGATCCAGTAAGCGCTTCTAAAACGAACGATTTTGACGCTAAATTACAGTCTTTTGGAGACGATTTAACTAAAATAGATGTTCGCCTGTTGGAAATGCCAGAGCCTATGACTACAATTTTGGAAGCCTTGGAAAATATTACTTCAACATCTGGATTGTTTGTAGATCATAAAAAAGTACCTCAGTTTTTATTACCAGAATTAAAGACCCGAGGTTATGAAATTATGTATAAAGAAGTAAGTGAACATCACTTGCAGTTGCTCATTTATAAACAGGCCTAATGCAAGGATTACAAACCAATAATGCACCACATCCAAGTGTTATTATTCCCCATTTTATATTTGCTGCAGTTTCTTTAATTGGAGTTGCTATATTATTGTTGTGTAGTGAAAACGCGTTGTTACAGGTTTATTTTAGCGGTAAAATGATTGCAATAACGCACTTGACTATTTTGGGTTGGGCAAGTATGATTATTTTCGGAGCCTTGTACCAATTGATACCCGTAGTTTTTGAAACATCATTGTACAGTGAGCGATTGGCGAAAGTCACTTTTTACAGTTTAGGAGGTTCAGTGCTGTTTTTGTGCTATTCCTTTTGGACGAATAGTTTTGCTGTATTATTGCCTTATGCTGCATTGGCTACTTTTATTTCCTTATTACTTTTTGTAATAAACGTGTTTCTTTCCTATAAGAAATCACCCCGAAATAAAATAGAGTCTAAATTTATTATGATGTCTATTTTTTGGTTGGCGGCTACGGAGTTAATCGGGACATTGATTGCTTTTAATTTTAAATTTAATTTTTTAAGTGAAATCCATTTACACTATCTTAAAATCCATGCTACGGTTGGATTTGTAGGTTGGTTTTTATTCTTGATTATAGGAGTAGGAGCGACCTTATTACCTATGTTTTTCATCTCTCATGAGTTGAATAGGAATTGGTTAAAAAAGTCATTTGTGTTTTTAAATTTAGGAATGCTAGTCATGCTTTCCAATGGTTTTTCTGTAAACGAAATGAGTTTAGAAATTGTAGCCTTTAGTTTTTCAATTTTAGGAATTGTTTATTTTCTGAGTTATATTTATCAATCTTATAAAAAACGATTGCGTAAGAAATTAGACGTGGGGATGCGTTATTCTGCATTGGCCATGGCATTGCTAGTGCTGCCTATTCTTATATTTACCGTTGTTTTAAAAGTAGTTCCTATAGCAGATGATTTTGTGAACAGGGCTGTTATATTGTATGGGTTTTCAGTGATATTTGGATTTGTAACCACCTTAATTTTGGGACAGACCTATAAGACCTTGCCATTTATAGTATGGTTACATAAATATCAGAAATTGGTAGGGAAAACAAAAACACCATTGCCAAGAGAATTGTATTCGGAAAAAATAGCCACGGCACAATTTTATAGCTATTTCCTGTGTTTAATACTCATGGCGATAGGTATTATAACACAATTATCAATACTTCTTACAATAGCGAGTTATTTACTTCTATTAGTAGGGGTTTTATATACCATAAATGTGATGAAGATATTACTTCATTCCACTAAAAAAGCAGCTTAATTATGACAGCAGAAGACATCATGTTATTTGAAATAGAATTATTAGAATTGTTAAAAGAAGTAATAGATCCAGAAATTGAGATTAATATTGTAGATATGGGATTGATCTACAATCTCACCTATGATGGGGAGGGAATCGTTAATATTGACCTTACCTTTTCTACACCATCATGTCCATTAGGAGATACTATTATGACTAATATTAGAGAAACTATCAATCAAAAACATCCTGATTTTATAGTGAGTATTGACTTGGTTTTTGAACCGAAATGGACTCCAGCCCTGATTAGTGACGAGGGGCGTAAAATGTTAGGATAAACCTTAAAAATAACGCATAAAAAAAGTCCAATTTACCTGTGTAAATTGGACTTTTTTAGTTGTTAGAAACTTGTTATTCTGTAGCTCTAAACCAGTTTTGAGTTCTAAAGAAGAATGATATATACCCACGTACGTTTAATTTGTTAGGGTTTTCTTCATCTAACCAAATTTTACATTTGTAGACTTTCCCTTTTTTAGGGTCTAAAATGGTAGCTCCACTGTATTCATTTCCATCTTTCTTTAAACCATCTATAATGACCATTCCTTTTACGGGTTGGTTTTTTCTAGCATCATTATCATCACAATTTTCACAAATAGCATCTTGCTTATCTTTGTCTAATAGTTGAATAATTTTTGCGTAAACATGGCCGTTAACTTCATATATTTCAACAATAGATTTTTCTTTTCCTGTTTCATCATCAATGGTTTTCCATTTTCCGAAAACATCTTGTGCAGATAAAGTTCCAATAATTAAAAAAGCACAGATTGTGCTAAATAAATGTTTCATGAGTCTGTTTTTATGTGAATTAATGTTCTATTCGTTTAAATTATATATTTGATTTTCATTATGAAAAATCAAATATATACTATTTACTGGTTAGTTATATATCAAAGATGAGACCATTTTTAATATTTTTTCCAAAAGAAAGGAGTAAACAATATCAATACAGTAAATAACTCCAATCTTCCTATCAGCATTAAAAAGGAGCAAAACCAAGTAGCACTGGTAGAGAGGTGTTCAAAATTATCTACGGGACTAACCGTTCCTATGGCAGGCCCAATGTTTCCCAATGAGGAAGCAGCGGCTCCTAGACCTGAGTTAAAATCGAGTCCCATAAAAGTAAAGATGACGGCACTACAGATAAAAATAAGCATGTATAAAATAAAGAACGATAAGATGTTCATGATAATATTTTGAGGCACACTGCTACCATCATATCTAATAGGGATGATCGCATTAGGGTGAATCAATTTCTTGAATTCCAAAAAGCTATTTTTTATCATGATTACATGGCGGACTATTTTAACGCCTCCACTGGTAGATCCTGCTGAACCTCCAATAAAGAATAAGGAAAACATAAGCGCTGTAGCAAATGAGCTCCACATGGTAAAATCGGCAGTGACAAAACCAGTCGTTGTAAGTACAGAAATTACTTGAAAAGACGCATGTCTAAATGCACTTTCTGCAGCTCCCCAAACCATAGGGTGTTGTATGGAAGTTTGTAAATTTGGATCCTGATAAAACAATATTAGTACCGTTAGAACAATCACAAAAATTGCAGTTCCGAAGAAGTAATATTTAAATTCTTCGTTTTTCAATACGCGTTGTACTTTTCCTTTTAGTGCAAAATAGGTAAGGATGAAATTGGTTCCAGCGATAAACATAAACGCCATGACTATATACTGTATTACTGGCATGTCGTTATAATAGGCCATACTACTGTTTTTTGTGGAAAAACCACCAGTACTTAGTGTTGCCATAGCATGATTTATGGCGTCAAACCATGTCATACCAGCTATTTTTAATAATAAGAATTCTACAAAAGTTAGCGAAAAATAAATAAGCCATAGCCGTTTTGCGGTCTCTGTAATTCTAGGGTGCATTTTATCGGCAGATGGCCCTGGAGCTTCCGCCATAAATAATTGCATTCCTCCAATTCCAAGCATCGGTAATATGGCTACGGTGAGTACGATAATCCCCATTCCTCCAATCCAATGCGTAGCACTACGCCAAAACAAAATACCTTTAGGCATGGATTCAATATCCAATAATATGGAAGATCCTGTGGTAGAATATCCAGATATAGTTTCGAAAAAGGCATTGGTGTAATCGGTAATAGTTCCTGTAAATACATAAGGAAGTGTTCCTGTTAAGGTTAATATTAACCAACCCAGGGTAACAATCAAATAACCTTCTTTTTTTTGTAGGCTACTTTTTTTTGAGTTTCGATTAAAAAACCAAAGTATAAAACCAAAGAGTATGGTCGTTAAACCCGCAGCTAAAATACCCCATTTGGCTTCCTCTTTATAATAGATGCTAAATGGAACTGCCATTAACATAAAAAAACCATTTAACATGGAAGACAGTCCTAGAAAACCAAGGATTATTTTGAAATTAAAATTTCTCATGCTAGTTGAATAATTTTTCTACTTTATGGATGGCTTCTGGTAAACAAAAAACCACCGCTTTATCGTCTGCTAGAATTTGAAAATCACCAAATGTCATGAGGGCTTTTCCATCTCTTATGACACCTCCAAATACCGCTTTTTTAGTTAACTTTATGTCTTTCACTAAATTGCGAGTTACCAAGGAACCTTTTTTCACTTGAAACTCTAAGACTTCAGCATCTACATTGTGTAAATTTGCCAATTTAAGAACCTCTCCTTTTCTAACATGTTTAAAAATGGCACTGGCAGCTAGTAATTTTTTATTAATTAAGGTATCAATACCTATGGTTTGAGAAATGTTTATATAGTCCATGTTTTCTACCAAAGCGATGGTCTTTTTAACACCTTTGGATTTGGCGACTAAACATGACATGATATTGGTTTCTGTATTTCCGGTCACGGCAACAAAGGCATCCATTTCTGAGATGTTTTCTTCGTCTAAGAGCTCTACATTTCTTCCATCCCCTAAAATAACAAGGGTGTCGGGTATTTTATCTGCTATTTCGTTGGCACGTTTTTTATTGTTTTCAATCAGTTTGACATTAAATTTAGCCTTACATAATTGTCGGGCTGTTTTAATACCAATTTTACTTCCTCCTAAGATCATGACATCTTTTACGCCAAATTGTTTCTTCCCAACCAATTTATACAAAAGAGGAATGGAACTTTTAGGTGTTGAAAAATAAACTTGATCTCCTGCACCATAGACGGAATCCCCACGAGGAATGATGGTTTCGGAACTTTTTTCTGGTTTTATGGCAATGGTGATAAAATCTACTTCAGGAAATTTTTCTTGTGCTTCCGCGACAGTACAACCTATTAATGGTGACGAATAATCTAAGGTACTTCCTAAAATATTAAGAATTCCATCTTCAAATTCTATCGTGTCGTTAAAAGCAGATTGCTGTAATAGACGTTGAATTTCTTCCGCGGCTAGTTCTCCCGGAGAAATCATATTATCGATCCCTATTTTTACAAAATCAATGTCAGGACTTTTCTGGTATTCATGGCTAGAGATACGTGCAATGGTCTTTTTAGCTCCTAATTGCTTGGCCAATACAGAAATCGTGAAATTTGTGTTTTGAGATTCGGTGACCGCAAGCATAATATCTGCTTCGTGTATTTTTAAATCTTTTAGATCTTTAATAGAAGTAGCATCTCCTTTTTTTGTGATGATATCTATATGATTTGCAACATAATCTAGTCGATCACCATCCATATCTATCAAATAGATATCCTGTGATTCATAGGAAAGTAATTTTGCCAGGTGAAAACCTACATCCCCGGCACCTGCAATTATAATCTTCATTGTTATGGTTATTTATCACAAATATAAAAATCTTATCTTTAGTAAAAAAATTAACTTATGGACAAGCCTTCAAAATCATTAACAATTAAATCCTGGTCCATGGATGACAGACCTCGAGAAAAATTAATGAAATTTGGAAAGCGGAGTTTATCCAATGCTGAATTGGTGGCTATTTTGATAGGGTCTGGGAATAGAAACGAGACCGCTGTGGACTTATCTAAGCGTATTTTATCTTCTTTAGAAAATGATTTATCGGCCTTTGGAAGGGTGTCAGTTCCTGAACTTATGAAGTTTAAAGGGATCGGTGAAGCGAAGGCGATTTCTATTATTACAGCCTTGGAATTAGGGAGAAGACAGCTGGTTTCTAAGGAGGTAGTTCCTGTTTCTATTACAGGAAGCAGGGATGTTTTTGTATTGATGAAACCTATGATTGGTGATTTGAATCACGAAGAGTTCTGGGTGGTGTTTTTAAATAATTCAAATAAAATTATAGCTAAAACACAGTTGAGTAAAGGAGGTTTGACAGGGACATTAGTAGATACGCGTTTGCTTTTTAAACAGGCTATTGGGTTGTTAGCTACGGGTATTATATTATGTCACAACCATCCTTCTGGAAAAGAAAGCCCAAGCGAATCAGATAAAATTTTAACCAGAAAAATTACTGAAGGTGGCCTTACATTGGATATAAAAGTTTTAGACCATGTGATTATTACAGAAAAAACGTATTTTAGCTTTGCCGATGAAGGGCTACTATAAATCTAAAATCAGAGTGAGTGCTACTTGTATATACGCATAAAATAACACCGAGGGTTAATTATATTTTCAAACATATCTTTGTTAGAATTTTAAAAATACCAGTGTCTTTTACCACAAAGATAGAGGAATTTGTGGCACATAATGGACCTAAAATAACCTATTCAAAAGCCTCTTTAGGATCAGAGTTTTTTATAAGAAGTCATGATTTACTATTCGAACAAGGGGTAAATGATGTGGAGATTATTATTCGAAAATGGAATGATGAACCTTGCTTTTTTGCAGCCGGTGATAAGTCTACCATTCCTTTTGATATTTTTGCCGCTAGCTTTTACTTATTGAGTAGGTACGAAGAATACTTACCTTTTGTGAAGGATGCTCATGAACGATTTTCACCAAAGCAGAGTTTGGCCTTTAAAAATGGCTTTTTGGAAAAACCAATGATTGATATCTGGGCTTTTAAATTTTTAGAGATTCTAAAAGAAAAATTTCCAGATTACAACTACCAACAAAGAGAGTTTAAGTTTATTTCAATCATCAATGTAAGCAATGTGTTTGCCTTTAAACACAAAGGGGTGATGAGAACCATGGGGGGATTTATCAATGATTTTTTCATGTTGAGATGGATGAATTTTTGGTGCCGGTTTTTAGTGGTTTTTAATTTTAAAAGAGACCCTTATGATACCTTTAAGCATCTGATTAAATTACAAAAAGAAACAGGGATCGATACCTTGTTTTTCTTTCTGATAAGTAACTATACGACCTACGACACCAATATTTCTACGACGAGTAGCACCTATATGTCTTTGATTAAATCTGTTGGAGATTATGCGAAAGTGGGCTTGTTACCATCGTATTTTACGTTTAATAATCCAACGAAATTAAAAAAAGAGAAAAGTAAATTAGAGAGCATTACCAATGTGCCATTGTACAGGTCTCGGCAGCATTATTTAAGACTCAATTTCCCTGATACTTATGAGAGTTTATTAGATCTTGATATTCTAGAAGACTATTCTATGGGGTATAATACGGCGGTAGGGTTTAGGGCTAGTTCCTGTACACCTTTTTATTTTTATAATATAGACCTTGAAATTCAAACCCCTTTAAAATTATTTCCTTTTGCGGTATCTGATCGTGCATTGAATACTATTTTAAAGTATACGGTAGATGAAAGTTTGGTTAAAATAACTGATTTAAAAAACGAGGTTAAAAAAGTTAATGGTACGTTTATTACGGTATTTCATAACGAAAGTGTTGGGAATTATGGAGCGTGGAAAGGATGGAAAACAGTATATAAAAATATAATAAAATAAATGAATACAATTACAGACGTTTTTTTTGATTTAGATCATACACTTTGGGATTTTGAAGCGAATTCAAAATTAGCTTTTATCAGCATATTTAAAAAGCATAAGCTAACAGTTGATATGGCGAAGTTTTTTAATTATTATGTACCCATAAATGTAAAATATTGGAGGCTGTTTGGAAAGGAAAAAATAAGTAAAGAGGAATTAAAAACGGGCAGGTTAAGAGATACGTTCAAAATATTGAAACTTGCTGTTCCTGAAGAGAAAATTGAAGTTCTTGCTGCTGCATATATAAAAGAACTCCCTGAAAACAATTTGTTATTCCCAGGGGTATTCGAGATTTTAGATTATCTAAAGGATAAAAATTATAAACTTCATATGATTACTAATGGATTTAATGAGGTGCAATATGAAAAATTGAAGGCCTCTAAATTAAGTCCTTATTTTGAGTTGGTTATTACTTCGGAGAATACAGGTGTTAAAAAACCAAATCCGATCATTTTTAATGAAGCTGTAAGATTGGCAAAAACCACTATGAATCATTCTATTATGATTGGAGATAACTGGGAAGCAGATATTATGGGAGCAAAAAGTGCAGGGATGGATGTCATTTTTTGTAACTTTGAAAACGAACAAGTTGCTGAAAATATTAAATCGGTAAGCAATTTATTAGAGATTAAACAGTTTTTATAAAGAACAACCCAACAGAAAATGATAGTAAGCCCCACAAAAATCACTTATTTTTTCTTGCTTGTACTGTGCTTTGCATGTACAAAGTCTATAGACACAGATCAATTAGACGATGCCAGTTTTGAATCGACGTATCTCTTTACCTTAGTACATCTAAGCTTGAAAGCACCTAAGTTTTTGGATGAATTTAATCAAGAGATCCCTGTTACGAGCGATATGGTAAAAGTCCCTGATTTGGATGATCTTAGCCCTTATCTAAAGCGTGCAGAATTTACCGTAGAAACAGAAAATAGTTTTAATAGAAATTTCACATTGAATATTTTCTTTTACGACATTAATAAAAAATTAATTTACACCTTAAAACCTGTGATAATTGTACCTGCAAAATCAGGTAAGTTGTCGCATATATTAACCATTCCTGAAAACGAAATTAAAGTACTCGATAAGACACATTATTTTGGAATGAACATTTCTTTGTGGCATAGCACTTCTGGCAAGCTTATTAAAGCAACAGATCCTTCAGAATTTATCTTAAAGTCCTCATTGAAATTAGTTGTAAATTTAAATAAAGCATGAGAAAATTAATCCTCTTAAGTAGTTTTCTGTTTACTTTTTTAATAAGTGCTCAGAATAAACAAGTGCTCTATGATTTTGCACAATTACCACAAACATTGTTATTAAACCCTGCAGTAGATTTTCAAGGTAAGTTTCACATTGGAGTCCCTGGGCTTTCCCAACTATCTTTCCACGCTGGTTTTACTGGTTTTTCCGCTTATGATTTATTAGCCGATAACAAGGTGTCTATAAATGATAAAATTAAAGACATCTATAATTCCTTTGGGAAGAGTGAGTTTTTAAGTTTTAATCAACAAATGGAACTGTTAAATATTGGGATTAGGCTTCGGGATAATAGCTATGTAAGTGTGGGCTATTATCAGGAGTTAGATGTATTGTTTAAATTCCCAAAGGATTTAGTTGATTTGTTTTACGATGGAAATACGGTGTTGAACCGACGTTATTCAATTGCTAAATTAGCAGGTCAAGCGGAATTACTAGGTGTGTTTCATGTTGGTATATCCCGTAAGGTAAATGAGTTTACTAGGTTTGGTATGCGTGCAAAAATATATTCAAGTGTTGCGAGCGTATCTACAAAACGCAATACGGGTGAATTTTATACCGTAAAAGGAACAGATAATATTTATAAACAACATTTATCGAATATAGATGTACTCCTAGAAACCGCAGGTATTCAGTTACCGGACGATGTGGAGGCGGATCAATCCTACCTGAAAAGTCAATTTTTATTCGGAGGGAATTTAGGAATTGGATTAGATCTTGGATTTACCTACCAGCCAAAAGAACAATGGGAGCTTACTGGGAGTTTACAGGATTTGGGGTTTATTTATTATACTAAAAATGTTGAATCCCATCGTTTGAGAGGGACTTATGCATTGGAAGGTTTTCAATTGGATTTCGATCCAAATACACCAGATACTTATTGGAATGACTTAAAGGATAATTTCGAAAAACGAGTTAAAAAAGATTCGATCATGTCTAATTTTATGAATTTTAGACCTCTAAAATTAAATGGTTCTATTACATATTCTTTTGGTAGAAAACGACATGACGATTGTACGTTTATAAACCGAATTATTCCTTACAGCAATAAAATAGGCGCACATTTGTTTTCACGATTAAACGTTGTGCATTCTTATATTGCAGCGACCCTGTTTTATGAACGAAGATTTGGGAACTCCCTTTCCACAAAAATAACCTATACTGCAGATCCTTTTTCTTATGCGAATGTAGGCCTTGGTATTTCGGCTAGAGCGGGTGCCTTTAATATATACGCCATTGCAGATAATCTGCTTGGATTGAGAAACGTGTACAATATGCAAAGTGCTAATGTGCAATTGGGTATGAATTTTATTTTTGGTGCTTATTAATTGTATATTTACACGTATTAAATATAATTACATGAAGAAAATAATCTTAATTGCTGCTTTTATGGCAGGTGTCTTTTGTGTGAATGCACAAAGTGAGTTAAATGGCTATAAGTTTGTTATTGTTAAAAAGCAATATGGTTTTCAGAAATCACCGGACAAGTATCAATTAAATTCATTGGCAAAATTTTTATTGGCAAAGAGTGATTTAATTGTATTGTTTGATACCGACGCCTTTTCTGAAGAAGTAGCGATGAATGCTTGTTTGGCTTTAAAGGTAGATATCATAGATACCTCGGGCATGTTTTCTACCCAATTAGCGGTGAGTTTTAAGGACTGTAAAAACAATGTTGTTTATACGACAGTCATTGGGAGAAGTAAAGCCAAAGAGTATAAAAAAGCGTATCATGAGGCGCTTAGAGCGAGTTTAGCAGTATTTAAATCTTATATACATACGTATAAAGGAAAACCTTTAAGGTCTGTTGTTGAAAAAACACCTGAAATTACGGCTGTTGCGTATACAGGAATAGATCAAGAAAATTTAAAAAGTGTTCCGGTTGGATTCACGACATTATTGGGTTTATATGCGAATAAGGACATGTCGTTTGATGTGAAAGTGTCAGGAGATGATTATGTGTTCGTTCACCCAGAAATCGGAAAAATAGCGGATGTATATAAAACATTTAAGAGTACTGTTTTTATTGTCCAATGGGCGGGGGAAAACCAAGCAAGATTAATGGAAATAGGAGCAGACGGAAGTTTGAAAATTGATGCAGTTAATGGCGTAAAAATTTATAAAAAGCAATAAATAAGTGTATCCATCCTTCGAAGCACATATTGAAATTTAGAATAGATGAAAAAACCTCGAATTCTCAATCGAGGTTTAAACATTGTGAAAATAGCTTACTTAATTTTTTAACATCATAATCAGGGATTATACCCAGTACTTTTTCGTCATTTAGAGGAGGTTATTTGGTGTTTTTTATAAGCACCAAAAAAGGAGAAGCACAGGACCCCGTTTTTTGAAGGGTCAAGACTTCCTGTGAATAGATGATTTCTGCTTTCAATAGTTAATATTCGGATAGTTACTTCTACGAGGCTATTCTCTGTTTCTGAATGGGTTCTAATAATATTGCTACTAGGCTACGGAACACTAGTCTTTGTTGTTTAATGAATTTGTACGGTTTTTATTAAGTACTTGGAATTATTTTGTCAGTTGTATATTGGAAACTGAGGAGTTTTTACGATAAAAACTCGTATCTATAAATAAGTCGGATGTAGCCGTTTCGGTTGACGTATAAATTAAATTTCCATTTTTATAATAGGTAATAATACCATCACAATCTTTGCGTATATCAAAAGTATCGCCCGTATTATAGCTCATTGAATTAGCTTTAGGGGAACTGTTTTCATATATTGTAAAACTCTCACTAGAAGTAAATCTAAAACCATAATCAATCGTATTCCATGAATGGCTCAACGAAGGGCTAGCGTCGATACCTATACTCATCCATTTATTATCTTGATCTATTGTAAATGAAAATCCACCATCCTTTGTACTTGGTAAATTTCCATCTGGAGCTGTTGAATTTGCATTTCCATCCCAATTAGAACTACCTGTCTTCATAAGTGTATATCCGTCGTAATACATTTTATTATCAGTACTTAATGAAGGGATGATAGATGGATTCAACGGGGTTTTAACATGAAAACCATTAGGGAATGTTCCTGATCCATTTGTATTGGTTACGGTGACATTAAAATCCCCTGTAGTTCCTCCTGCGGTTACATCTACTAATAATTCTGTTGAACTAATGACGGTCACCGAATTTATTGTTTGTCCTGGTATCGTTACAACCGAATCTGACGTGAAATATTCTCCCGTTAATGTAAAAGAAGATGTCTCTCCTTGTTCTGGAGCTTTACAGTCCGTTTTAGCATCGGAGCCCCCTGCAATAGGAGCGGGGTTTTTTGTCAATTCAAAAGTTACATCTGTATTTATTCCATTTGAAAAAGTATAAGTGCCGTCTCCATTATCTGTTAAAGTTGCAGGTGTTGCAGTGACAATATAAGGATCGCTTGTTGTACCGCTACCCGTTATATTTGTTATTGCATTACCTGCCTGAATAATAGTTTCTGAACCATCTGATGTAGGAATAGTTACGGTACTACCACTTGATAGTGTCAAATTATTACCGGAAATACTAATATCTTGAATTTCATTTGTAGCACTCATGTCGAGATCATTGGCGATATGGTTTTCAATTTTCGTTGTATTTGTTGCTATACTTGTATTCTGAGAAGCTTGTTCTGTTTCTATTGCAGCTATATCTGATGCATTGGTAGCGATGTCGGTTTTGTTTGCTGCGATACTTGAATTCTGAGTAGTTTGTTCTGTTTCTATTGTATCTATATCTGATGTATTTGTAGCGATATCGGTTTTATTTGCAGCGATACTTGTATTCTGAGTAGTTTGTTCTGTTTCTATTGTATCTATATCTGTTGCATTGGTAGCGATGTCGGTTTTGTTTGCTGCGATACTTGAATTCTGAGTAGTTTGTTCTGTTTCTATTGTATCTATATCTGTTGCATTGGTAGCGATATCAGTTTTATTGGAAGCAATGTCGGTTTTGTTTGCAGTGATACTTGTATTCTGAGTAGCTTGTTCTGTTTCTATTGTATCTATGTCTGTTGCATTTGTAGCGATATCGGTTTTATTTGCTGCGATGCTTGAATTCTGAGAAGTTTGTTCTGTTTCTATAGTATCTATATCTGATGCATTGGTAGCGATATCGGTTTTATTTGTAGCGATGCTTGTATTCTGAGTAGTTTGTTCCGATTCTATTGTGTCTATGTCAGATGCATTGGTAGCAATGTCGGTTTTGTTTGCAGCGATGCTTGTATTCTGAGAAGTTTGTTCTGTTTCTATTGCAGCTATATCTGATGCATTGGTAGCGATGTCAGTTTCATTGGTTGCAATGTCGGTTTTATTTGTAGCGATACTTGTATTCTGAGTAGTTTGTTCCGATTCTATTGCGTCTATGTCTGTAGCATTGGTAGCGATATCGGTTTTATTTGCAGCGATGCTTGTATTCTGAGTAGTTTGTTCCGATTCTATAGTATCTATGTCTGATGTATTGGTAGCAATGTTGGTTTTGTTTGCTGCGATGCTTGTATTCTGAGTAGTTTGTTCCGATTCTATAGTATCTATGTCTGATGTATTGGTAGCAATGTCGGTTTTGTTTGCTGCGATGCTTGTATTCTGAGTAGTTTGTTCTGATTCTATTGTATCTATGTCTGATGCATTAGTAGCGATATCGGTTTTATTTGCAGCGATGCTTGTATTCTGAGTAGCTTGTTCTGTTTCTATTGTATCTATATCTGATGTATTGGTAGCGATGTCGGTTTTGTTTGCTGCGATGCTTGAATTCTGAGAAGCTTGTTCTGTTTCTATTGCAGCTATGTCTGATGCATTGGTAGCGATGTCGGTTTTGTTTGCAGCGATACTTGAATTCTGAGTAGTTTGTTCTGTTTCTATTGTATCTATGTCAGTTGCATTGGTAGCGATATCGGTTTTGTTTGCTGCGATGCTTGTATTCTGAGTAGTTTGTTCCGATTCTATTGCGTCTATGTCAGTTGCATTTGTAGCGATATTGGTTTTGTTTGCTGCGATGCTTGTATTCTGAGTAGTTTGTTCTGTTTCTATTGCGTCTATATCTGATGTATTTGTAGCGATATCGGTTTTATTTGCTGC
>NVRM01000112.1 GCA_002400885.1 Flavobacteriaceae bacterium | reverse complement strand
TGTTTCAATAGCTGATTTGGGAGCATTAAAATTGACATCCAAAAAAGCGTTCTTTAAATACACGGACTATAAAAAAACAAACATCTTTTTAGTTGTTAAGAAAAATGACCGATATGAAATTTTACCGGTTAAGATGGTTCATGTGTTGAGTTAAATAACAACCCAATTGTCATTGCGAAGGAGGTACGACTGCGGCAATCTCAGAATCAAATTCTCGAAACTTAATTGTATAAAACTAGGTAGAGATCACCACGTCGTTCCTCCTACCATTGACGTAATTTATTCGCTATTCTAAAAACAATATTATTTGTATATCCGTTCATTTGCTCACACGCGCATCCGTCATCCTCGCGCAGGCGGGGACCAATAGTGAAAAAGGTGCGCAACAGCCTTATCATTGACCTAATTTCACTCTGTATGTTCATTTTTTGCTTCTCCAAAAAAACGAACCAAAAAAGGAGACTTTTATGAGGTGTTTTTTAAGGCGGCTAAAAAAAGCCTTCTTAAAAACCATGCMCAAAACTGCGCGTCGYTCCTAAGGTCRCTCCTGTTCTCGCAGCTTTTGAACATATATACTGCATAAAAGACAGGCTTCGATTTGAAATTATCAATAATACAAAGTTTATATTTTCAATTCCTTTAGCAGTACTATGAACGTCATCACCGCCACTTTTTTTTCTTGAAAAAACTACGATCTATCGTTGACTAAATTTTCACCGTAGACATAAGAAAACAAAAACCTTTCTCAAGATAGTCGCTCCTATAAATCCCCAAATAAAACTCATACATAATTAACTTACAATCAATTCAAACAGAATTACTTGAAAACTCACCTCAAGCTTATTTTTTCAAAAGCATCCTAAATTTAGTTTTTAGTTGGCATTAAATTTCCACTTCATTGCCCTAATTTAAATTGAAAAACAAATTTTCCGTAACTTAGACAAAAAACAGCTTATGAAAAGACACAAATTCTGTCAAAGTTGTGGGATGCCTCACAAAAAAGACACCCAAGGAGGAGGTACGGAAAAAGACGGTAGTAAATCTCTAATTTATTGCTCTTTCTGTTATAAAGACGGGCGGTTTAATCTGTCCGATGAAATAGATTCCGCTAAAAAAATGCAGGCCATGTGCATTAAAATGATGAAAAAACAAGGAATGAGTGGTATTTTGGCTTGGGTTTTCACCAGACGGATTCCTAAATTAGAACGATGGAGATAACCGTATATTTAACCCTTATTTAATCAGTCTCTTATCACAAAAAAAACAACGTTACGTTGCAATTATTTTTAGTTAACATAAAAATAATATGTATATTTGAGTCACTAAAAACGCACTATGGAATTGGCATTAGGTCTCCTTTTAGGCGCTTTGGCGATGTGGTACTACAAGCACATACAACCCTCATCAAAAGCGAATGAAAAAGACGCACTAATTTTAATAGAAAAGATAAAAACGGTATGTAAACTTATTACCGTTGAGGGCGATTTTGCCGAAATTTATCATTACCAAGACAGCAAAGAACACTTTTTAAATATTTTTACAAGTAAAAAAAAGGCGATACTATTAATAAATGCCAAAGCACATATAGGATTTGATTTATCAAAAATAAAGTTAAAATCCAATGCTAAAACACATACTATTATTCTAAGTCAGTTTCCGGAGCCTACTGTTTTAAGTATAGATTCGCATGTGCGATACTATGACAAAACGGATGGCTTATTTAATAAATTTGCGGCAGATGACTTGACCGATTTACACAGAGAAGCCAAAGAATTTATTGCTCAAAAGATCCCCAAAAGCGGGCTTTTGAACCTGGCTAAAAAAGAAGCCTTAGAATCTATCTTAATGATAGAAGGCATTGTACAAACTATAGGATGGCAATTAGATTACAGCCAACTTAGCTTGAACGACCCCCAACTTCGTAAACTCAACAATATATGAATATAGAATCACTTAGAGCGTATTGCTTAAAAAAGCCACAGGTAACAGAAGGCTTCCCCTTTGATGAAAACACGTTAGTTTTTAAAGTTGCAGACAAAATGTTTGCCTTGACCAATTTAGACAAAAGACCTTTTGACGTCAACCTAAAATGCGATCCAGAAAAGGCCATTCATTTAAGAGAACAACATGAACGTGAAATAAAACCTGGATATCATATGAACAAAAAACACTGGAATACTGTTACATTTGACACGCGTTTATCCAACGAAGTTTTATATGCATTGATAGACCATTCGTATAGCTTAGTGGTACAATCATTGAGTAAAAAAACACAAAGCGAAAAGGGACTAGTTTAATACTAGTAGCGTTTTCTAAATTCGGTAGGAGTCACTCCTTTTAAGGCTTTAAACTTACGGTTAAAGTTTGCCAAATTATTAAAACCACTTTTATAACAAATTTCGGTAACACTCATTTCGTTATCCGATCGAAGCAGCTTACAGGCATTACCTATTCTAATATCGATTAAGAAATTTACATAGGTCTTGTTTGTACGCTGTTTAAAATACCTACAAAAAGCATTCGGTGTCATATTTGCAATGTCTGCAATCTCTTTCAGCTCTATTGTTTTATGGAAATTATTCATAGAATGCTGAAAAATATCTCGCATTCGCTTCCCTTCTAGGCCTGCATATTTTTTCCTATTGATGAGAGAGGATAGTGTTTTATACTCCGATGATGCCAATAACTGTAACACTTCTAAAAACTGAACAAACTGCCCTAATTTATCCTTTACATTTACAGCAATTATCTTAGATGCTAGCACAGCTATATCGCTCTCTACTCGGATACCTAAATGTGTATCGTTAAAAAATTGTTGTACATTTTGAAATAAAGGCAAATCAAAAAACAGGGTACCAAAAGAACGCTTGGTGAAAAATACCGTAATCATATGAACATCTCCCTCTAATTCGTCACTTTTAATAACGTGGGGCAAATTTTCGCCGATCACAAAAATACTATTTGGAGAAAACTCTCCCACACAATCACCTATAATAAAGGTTCCCGACCCTTTTATCACCAAACTAATTTGAATTTCTTCATGCTGATGTAATTTTCCGTAAAATGTTGTTCCACGGTCCTCTTGAATATAAAGGGATGTGTTGTCGGATTTTGGAATTTTAAAGGGTAACACTTTCATTTGATAACACCTATGTATATTTACACACTATTGCGTATACAAATATAATAAAGAGTTAATATAATACCAAAACATATATCATTTAGTCAAAAAAAACTTACTAATATTTAAAAATCTTTATTTCAAAGACTCTTTAATCTTATTTTATTAAATACCTTAGTGGAATGTTAGAATTAAGACCCACTTGTGAACATTGTAACAAAACATTAGTGCCGGAAGCTACAGATGCAATGATTTGTACTTTTGAATGTACTTTTTGCAAAAAATGCGTAGACACTGTCTTACAAGGTGTTTGCCCAAATTGCTCAGGGAATTTCACAGCAAGACCCTTGCGCCCAAAGCAACTCTTAAAAAAATATCCTGCGTCTAAAACTGTAGTTCACAAACCTGTCACTATTCCAACTCACATAAAATCACGAGAATAAATGACAAAAAAAGCATGCGTTCTCGATACCGTTGCCTGCTGATTTATTTGATTAAAAACCAACAGAAAACCACTCGATTTGACGAGAATACACTGTCTATTCCCGTTTTTTTCATAAACCCCCCTCTCGAAGAGACCATTGAAACATTAAAAATTAAAACACAAAACACCATGTCTGAAAAATTAACGGGCAAAAATTATATTGGGAATTTACTAGCTTCTACAGGTAGTCACCTTTTTAAAACGTTCAACCCTGTACTAAACACAGAAAACCCAACTGTTTTTACAGAAGCTTCTATCCTAGAAATAAACCAAGCCGTAGTATTGGCAAGTCAAGCATTTGATGCATTTAAAAACACATCAATCAAGGATAGGGCAGCCTTTTTAAACGCCATTGTAAAAGAGATAGAACGTCTTGACTTCGCACTCATTAAACAATACTGCTTAGAAACAGGCCTCACAGAACAACGTGCCGAAGGAGAGCGTACAAGAACGCTACATCAACTCCGAAGCTTTGCTCAACATATTCTAGAAGGAAAATGGATGGAAGCATCCATAGACTCGAGCCGAGAAAACAAGGCAGCAGTCCCCTCCCCTGATCTACGAAAAATAAACATTGCATTAGGACCTGTAGTGGTTTTTGGTGCCAGTAACTTTCCCTTGGCTTATTCTACCGCAGGAGGAGATACCGCTTCGGCTTTTGCAGCAGGATGCCCAGTGATTGTAAAATCGCACCCCATGCATGCCGGAACAGGAGAAATGATAGCATCTGCCATCATAAAAGCTGCAGAAGACACGGGAATGCCCAATGGCGTATTTTCAAACTTAAATAGCAAAGGAATCGAAGTAGGACTCCAATTAGTCTCCCATCCTCTGGTGAAAGCCGTTGGATTTACGGGAAGTATTCAAGCTGGAAGGGCCTTGTACAACTTGGCTTCAAAGCGTCCTGAACCCATTCCGTTTTTCGGAGAAATGGGCAGTGTAAACCCTGTAATTTTATTACCGAACGAATTAAGTATTAATGCGCATAAGTGGGCAAACACTTATGCCGATTCCATTACTTTGGGAGCGGGACAGTTTTGTACAAACCCAGGATTGATTTTAGGTCTAAAAAGTAGTTCCTTAGATGATTTCCTACATCATTTAGCAAAAAAGGTAGAGGAAAAAAGCCCCCTTTGCATGTTGCATCCTAGTATTTACAAGAACTTTGAACATCATAAAAAAACACTCAGTGAGCAAAAAGGCGTTGACATAGTAGCTCGTTATAATGAGGACTTTCAGGAGAATTTCGGAAGTCAAACCATCGCGACGGTTTCAGGGAGTGATTTTTTAAATAATAAGACCGTACAACAGGAAGTTTTTGGTCCATTTTCTATGGTGGTACAATGCCAAGACAAAGAAGAACTCACCGCCATTATTCGTAGTTTGGATGGACAACTAACAGGGACCATTATTGGAAATACGGAAGATTTACAAGACTATAGTGCTGTTATTAATCAATTAAAAAACCGTGTTGGTCGCCTTATTTTTAACGGTGTTTCCACAGGTGTAGAAGTGTGTCCTTCTATGTTTCACGGCGGACCATATCCGGCATCTACAGACAGTAGGTTTACCGCAGTGGGCATCGATTCCATCAAAAGGTGGCTTCGTCCTTTCAGTTATCAAAACTGCCCAGACCATCTTTTACCGGAAGGCTTAAAAAACAGCAATCCTTTAAAAATATCTAGAAGAATAAACGGAGTCGATACGATGAATAACCTCTAATTAGTTTCCTCTTTCTCCTCCATTCAACATAAAAAAGTAATAACATTAGTTAAACAAAACAAATATGAATAGTATAAATACACGATTAGCAGCCTTAAGAACTGCTATGAAAAAAACAGGATTAGCCGCTTATATCATTCCTTCGACCGACCCTCATCAGAGTGAATATGTAAATGATTATTGGAAAATTCGTACTTATTTTTCTGATTTTACTGGCTCAGCTGGAACACTCGTTGTAACGCTAAAGGAAGTTGCTCTTTGGGTAGATTCTCGTTATTTTTTACAAGTGACCAATCAATGTAAGGATAGTGATGTTACTTTATTCAAACAATCCATTCCTCATGCTCCAGAACATATTCCATGGTTATGTGGCGTTTTAGAAAACAATGACACCGTAGGGCTTGATTACCGACAGTTTTCAAAATCTCAAATAGATTATTTAGTAGAAAACGCCCAAGAAAAGAACATTCAAATTAAAAATGATGCTACTTTAATCGATAGTATCTGGCAAGATAGACCTCAACTTCCTACAAACCAAGTTGCACATCAACCTATCGAATTTAGTGGTCAATCTACGCAAGATAAACTTCAGAAAATACACGCCGAAATAACAAAAGAACAAGTAGATTTCTATTTAATTTCTAGTTTGGACGAGATTGCTTGGCTGTATAACATAAGAGCCCAAGATGTAGACTTTACGCCTTTGGTTATTTCATATGCCTTAGTAGGTCTAAAGGAATCCTATTTATTTTGTAATAAAAACAGGTTTGACGCCACCTTATTAAAGACATTAAAAAACGATCATATAACCGTAGTTGATTATGATGCTTTGGCAGAAGAACTTCCCATTCTTACAGCAGGAAAAACCATTCTTACGGATCCTAGTTCCTTAAATTATTCTTGTTTTGATGCTATTAAAGGAACATTTGTTTATCAGAAATCCTTGGTAAAAGAATTAAAGGCCATTAAAAACGAAGTAGAAATCGCCAATGCAAAAAAATGCATGGAGAAAGATGGTGTGGCTATGACTCAGTTTTTTATGTGGTTAGAAGCAACACTTGAACAAGGTGAAATTTCGGAATATGAAATAGGAAGAAAACTAGATGGTTTTCGACAACAACAAGCACTTTATAAAGGAGAATCATTTTCGGCCATTGTAAGTTATAAAAACAATGGAGCTATCATCCATTATACAGCGCCAAAAGAAGGTTCTGCCATGGTGACCACAGACGGGATCCTATTGATTGATAGTGGTGCACAATATCAAAACGGAACTACGGATGTTACCCGTACCGTATTGTTAGGAAAAAAAGCTACAGAAGACGAAAAGAAATCATTCACCTTGGTTTTAAAAGGATATATTACTTTAGAAACCATGCAATTCCCTAGGGGAACTGTAGGCATGCAATTGGATTCATTCTCTAGAATGCACTTATGGAAACAAGGCTTAAATTTCGGACATGGAACAGGACATGGAATTGGAAGCTACGGAATGGTTCACGAGGATGCACAAGGTTTTGCGACTAGCATGACCACTTCGAGAGGAAGTGAAGTACACAAGGAGAATCAATTGACCACCATTGAACCTGGTTTTTACAAAGAAGGAGCGTACGGAATTAGAACAGAAAATGTGGTTATTTCTTATGTGAAACAGACGACGAGCTATGGCGATTTTATAGGATTTGAACC
>NVRM01000111.1 GCA_002400885.1 Flavobacteriaceae bacterium | reverse complement strand
TTTAGATTTAGATTCAGACAACGATGGAATTTTAGATGTTGAAGAAGCAGGAAATGCAGCTCAAGATACTGATGGAGACGGACAAGTGGACGGACCATTTGGAGACAATGGGTTTGACGATAATTTAGAAACGACTACAGACAGTGGAACTCCGAAGAACCCACCAACCGATACGGATGGAGATGGGACGCCAGACTTCCAAGATGTAGATTCAGATAATGACGGAATTTCTGACTTAGTAGAAGGAGGTTCAAACCCTGCTTTTGATGATGATAACGATGGAATGATAGATGCAGAATTTGCAGATGACAATAATAATGGAATCGTAGACGCTGTAGATCCTACCCAAGATGGTGATACTGCAACAACACCAGATACAGACGGTGACGGTGTAAATAATTACAGAGATTTAGATTCAGATAATGATGGATTAAATGATGTTACCGAAGGTGGGCTAAAAGATGTAGATGGAGATGGATTAGTGGATACTGAAGGTGAATTAACAGACAATGCAAATCTTCCAAACGAGGATATAGATAGTACACCAGATGTATTGGAACCAAACAATCCAGATTTATTAGCCTCAGAAGATCCAGACGGAGACGGAGTTGTAGAAGGACCAGATACGGATGGCGATGGAATTCAAGATGTGGTTGATGGAAAACCAAATTCTTTTGGAGATGCGATTGATTCTGATGGTGATGGAACACCAGATAGTGCTGATTTAGATGATGATAATGATGGGATTTTAGATACTGTTGAAGCGGCTACGGCCACCAATGATGGAGATACAGATGGTGACGGTATTCCTGACACCTTAGATTTAGATTCAGACAACGATGGTATTCTAGATGTCGAGGAGTCTAGTAACGGAGGAACCGATGCTGATGGAGATGGTCGTGTAGATGGACCTTATGGAAATAATGGTTTTGCAGATCAATTAGAGACTTCAGCAGATAGTGGAGAAGCTATTGATGAGCCAGCCGATACGGATGGAGATGGAATTCCAGATTTCCAAGATATAGATTCTGACAATGATGGAATTTCAGATTTAGTAGAAGGAGGGTCAAATCCTGATTTAGATACGGATAATGACGGAAGGATTGATGCAACGACTACAGATACGGATAAAGACGGAGTTATTGATGTAGTAGATCCTACAATCGACGGAAGTTCACCTGCAACTACACCTGATACTGACGGTGAAGGAGTAGATGATTATAGAGATCTAGATTCAGACAATGATGGTTTAAATGACATTGATGAAACCGATTTGACGGATGAAGATGAAGATGGTCAAGTAGATGCTCAAGGTGATTTAGCAGATAATGCAAACCTACCAGATACCGACGGTGATGGTGTGGCAAATTACTTAGAACCGAATAATCCATTATTAACTGCCATTTTGGATGCAGATGGTGATGGTGTTGTAGATGGTGTTGATTCAGACGGAGATGGTATTATTGATGACGTAGATAATTTACCAGGAGCGTTTGGAGATGGCCCTACAGATGTGGCAGGTTTTACTACTATTGTAAACTCTTTTAGTCCAAATGATGATGATAAGAATGACACGTTTGTGATAAAAAACTTACAATTAATTGCTCCTAATTTCTCTATGGAAATTAGAAACAGGTATGGAAACATTGTGTATGAATACCAACATGATGGGAATAAAAACAATGAGCCAAGATGGTGGGATGGGTACTCCTCAGGAAGAATGACACTACAGGGATCGGACAAAGTTCCCGTTGGTACGTATTTCTACGTATTAAAATACAACGATGGAAAAACGGAAGATGCAACAGGATGGATTTATTTAAATAGATAATATTTAATTATTGGGGAGAGGGTTTTCTCACCCTAACAATAAAAAAAACACAAATGAAAAGATTTAGTCAAATAATTTTAGGAGCGAGCATATTGCTATTTGCTACTGTGTCTTATGCGCAGCAAGATCCACAATATACCCAGTATATGTATAATATGAATGTGATTAATCCTGCTTATGCTGGATCACAAGGAACCTTAAATATAGGGATGTTATACCGTACACAATGGGTTGGTTTTGAGGGAGCCCCTAAGACAGTTACAGCATCTATAAATGCACCTGTCGGAAATAATGTAGGGTTGGGGTTTACTGCAATTGCAGATGAAATAGGACCTGTTAAAGAGCAAAATATTTACGCCGATTTTTCTTATACGATTCACACTTCTGAAATTGGAAGGTTAGCTTTTGGAATCAAAGGGGGGGCTACATTTCAAAGGATAGATTTTCAGCGTTTAACGACGGTTGAAAAAGATGATCCATTAATAGATGTTAATAATTTAAACGAAATCTATCCTAATGTGGGGGCTGGTATTTTTTATTATGCAGAACGATTTTATGCGGGTTTGTCGGTGCCAAATATCTTAGAAACACGTCATTTTGAAAAAGAAGGAGGAATGATTAGTAAGGCCTCTGAAGACATGCACTATTTTTTCACAACAGGTTATGTGTTTGATATGTCAAATGATGTAAAGTTTAAACCTTCAATGTTAGCGAAGGGGACTGCTGGTGCTCCATTATCCATCGATTTATCTGCCAATGTTCTGATATACGATAAATTGGAATTAGGATTGTCTTATAGGTTGGATGATTCGGTAAGTGCAATTATCAGTTTATTTGTACAGCCAAATTTGAGAATAGGATACGCCTATGACTATACGACCTCTAATTTTGGAAACTTTAATTCAGGAACTCATGAAATTATGCTACACTACAATGTAGATAATTCTCGTCAAGGTAAATCACCGCGATTCTTTTAAAACATTTAACTATGAAAAAAATATTACTATTTCTTTTGTGTATCGGAGTTCAGTTTGCCTATGGTCAAAATGAAGATCGTTATACCGTGAAAAATATCAAAGCAAATACGAAGTACTCCAATTTTGGAACTTCTTATTATGGCACGAATCAAATTGTATTTGCATCACCTCAAAAGCGGAGTTTTGTAATTCAAAGCAATTGGAAACCAAATGGACAACCATTTTTAGATTTGTTTATTGGAGACATAAACAGTAGTGGCGAGATAGAAAATATAAAGAAATTATCCAACACTTTAAATACAAAATGGCACGAGGCCGATGTGGTATTTAGTAAAGATGGAAATACCGTATATTTTACAAGAAGTAACTACTTTAATGGGAAATATGGGAAAGATAAAGACGGTGTAAATAATTTAAAACTGTTTAAAGCAAGTGTTGATGCAAAAGGAAGATGGAAAGATATAACGTCAGTGCATTTTAATAGTAACGAATATTCTGTAGGGCATCCGGCCTTATCTTCAGATGGTAATACCTTGTACTTTGTTTCAGATATGCCAGGGGCCGTTGGGAAGACAGATATCTTTAAAACGAGTGTTTCCAGTGATGGGACTTTAGGAACTCCTGTAAATTTGGGAGAAAAAATCAATACAATAGGGAGAGAAATGTTTCCATTTATAGGAAGTGATGATGTACTTTATTTTGCCTCAGATAGTCTTGAAGGAGGCTTAGGAGGGTTGGATATTTACCGTAGTGATCTTACTACAAGTACTACGCCTGAAAATGTAGGAGCTCCTCTAAATAGCCCAAATGATGATTTTGCTTATATTTATAATGATAAAAAGAAAAGTGGTTATTTTTCCTCCAATAGAAAAGGTGGAAAAGGAGACGATGATATTTATTATTTCACAGACAATGAAGTTGTTAATAAAAAGTGTGAACAAGCCGTAACGGGAACGGTATTAGACAGAGATACTCGATTAAAAATACCATATGCGCTTGTAGAGGTATTTGAAAAAGGAACTTCAGTAAAAGAAATTCAAACACCTAATAGTGCAAAATTCGCATTTCAAACCGACTGTAATAGTACTTATAAAATAGTGGGAGTAAAAGAAGGGTATGAAAGTCATAGCATCATTTTTGATACCACAGATGATCCGAAGGTAAAACTATTGTTGAATTTAGATTTAGAGAAAAATGGTCCGGTGAATCAAGATTTTGTGGTGACTCCAGATCGTACCATTATCAATATCAATCCCATCTACTTTAATTTTGATAAATGGAACATACGGCCTGATGCGGCTTATGAA
Organism: Flavobacteriaceae bacterium; assembly: GCA_002400885.1. GTDB lineage: Bacteria > Bacteroidota > Bacteroidia > Flavobacteriales > Flavobacteriaceae. Next base: position 2,923 of record NVRM01000111.1, on the reverse strand, counting down.
TTGGATAAAGTGGTGGCGATTATGCAACAATATCCGCAATTGATGATAGAAGGGACTTCTCATACCGATAGTAGAGGTAGGGATTCTTATAATCAACGTTTGTCACAAAAAAGAGCAGAGTCTACCGTAAAGTATATTGTGAATAGAGGGATTTCGTCACATCGTATTTATGCAAGAGGTTATGGGGAAACTCAATTGACAAACCAATGTGCTAACAGCGTTAAATGTTCGGGAAGAGAGCATCAAATGAATAGAAGGACTGAATTTGTAGTATTGAATCCAGAATTCATAAATAGATAAGGTGTAAAAGTAGGAAATAGATACTGTTTTTTAACAGCGTTATAAACACAAAAAAGCATTGTTCATATTTAATGAACAGTGCTTTTTTGTGTTTTCTTTTTTTTAACATGTGACTATAACTTTTGGTAGATATGATAAGAATCTGCTATAATATTGCGTTTTAGTCAGATAAGTATTTGTTTTTTTCTATTTAAATCTACTTTTATATGAAAATATGCAGAAATATAATATGCTAATTTGAAATTTCACAATGTTTATTGTTTTAATAGTAACTAATAAATAAGAAGTATTGTTCTGTGTAATTGGGTGATTTAAAATTGAAATAGAAGATGAAATTATTTACCTGAAAACTACATGTTGGTGGGGTGAAATAAATGAGTTTTATAGATAAGAAATAAGAAAGAGCTTTAGACGTTTTCAGAATTATATTTTGTTGGAATCTAATGATTCTTCTTTTTTTTAATAGTAAGGCTATAAAAAAGGCTATTGCTGTAATGATTACTAAAGTGGTTTTTATTGTTTTTTAAAAAAACGGTAAAAACATAATATATAATGAAAGAATAGTAGAAATACAACTCAAAATATGAAAAAGAATATAGTATTTATTGTTTTAATGATTACATTATTTTCTAATAGTGTAATCTCTCAATCTAGTATTTCCTTTGGAGGAGGTAGGTTGGTGCCGAGTCCTTTAGCAACGGTTGAAGATGGTGGGACTGGAGTTATTAGTTTTGAATGGGCAGAGGTCGGAGGAGCAAACCCTACAAAACATATCGTTTTTGGAAAACCGAATGTGACCTTTTCTATTCAGTTGAGTTATGTGGATCTAGTCGATCAAGACGTTAATTTAATTACGGGTTCGGGATTAGAATGGTTTACTCCTGTATATGAAGTGTTTACTGATTATGTTAAAGTTGTATTTTATCAAAACAAAGAAATTCCAGCAGATTCTGGTGGGGATTTCATGATTCCTTTCAATGTTATAAAAAATTCATCAAGAGATAAACCTTTAAATGGTTTTATTGGGAATATTCAAGCGAGAGGAGATGTTCTTATACTTGGAGATCATGTAGAAGCATACGATTATACCCTTTGTAAACCGGTGTTACTGTCTCTTGGAGATATGACTTGTGATGCAAGTGGATATACTATTGATTTTATTACTGATGCAACTGATGTTGCTGTAGTAGAGGGTGTTGGGGTTGTTGATTTAGTGAATAGTACCATTACAGGAATTCCTTTAGGGACAAATATTACAGTGAAAGCTACTAATACTGGTGGCTGTAGTACTTTAATAAGTGTAAAAGGACCTTTGACTTGTCCGGACACCTGTATACAACCTGATTTAGTTGTAGGACAACCTGTGTGTTCAGATTCAGGGAGTTATAAGGTTATATTAAAGGAGGCTACAGGGGCGTCATTATCAAGTAGTGTTGGTACTATCGTAGACAATACTTTATTAGTTCCTCTTACGAGTACGCAAGTAACTATTACAGCAACAAATGGAGAATGTACACAATCATTAACATTATTTGCTCCTATAGATTGTGAAACTCCTTGTGCGGAACCTGGTTTTTCATTAGCGGGTGTCGAATGTGCAACAAATATGAGTGGTGATTATGTTGTTAATTTCATTCTGGCAGATGGAGCTGTAATTACTACTGATAAAGGGGTTGTTGATTTAACGGCTGGTACTATTACAGTGCCAAGTTTGGATGGGGCAGTAGAAATTACTGTAAAATCTGGTGTAACCTGTGATGCGCATGTAATATTAATTCAAGCTCCAGACTGTGTGGCCGATTTAGATATCGTAAAGTCTACAACTCAAACGACCTATACGCCTGGGGGAACGGTGACTTACACCATAAATGTAATAAATAAAGGACCCTTGGATGCAAATAATATTAACGTTAGCGATCCTTTACCTACAGGTATTATAGCAATGACATGGACCAGTCCTTCTTCTTCAGGAACGGGGGCATTGAATGAAAAGTTATCACTTGATGCAGGTAAATCAGTGAGTTATACGGTAGTTTTAACGATTCCTGCTGATTTTAGAGGGGACTTAACGAATGTTGCAAATGCAGTGGATCCGGACAAACCAGACCCTGTGCCTTGTACTGAATGTGAGAATGTATTACCAATTGGAGGTATTGCTGATATTACAACCTTAAAAACAGATAGCAGTGAAATTTTTACTAGAGGCGAATCAATCACTTATACGATAACGGTATCTAATAGTGGTCCTGTTGCTTCAGATAATATTTCTGTTAAAGATATAGCTCCAGTAGGAACCATCATTAGTTCTTGGTCTGGAAATGGACAAAGTGGAACGGGTAATTTAGTGGATACAATTACCAGCTTAGCGGTAGACCAAACAGTGACCTATACAGTGGTTGTAGATGTGCCATTAAACTATATTGGCGATACTCTTAGCAATGTAGTGGCTATCGTAACTCCTGAAACAATTGACCCTACTCCTGATTGTGTAGGGTGTGTAGATGTTAATAGTATAGACAGCGATGGTGATGGAATCCCAGACAGTGTAGATTTAGATGATGACAACGATGGTATCTTGGATACAGTTGAAATCGCAACAGCTACCAACGGAGGAGATACAGAC
>NVRM01000110.1 GCA_002400885.1 Flavobacteriaceae bacterium | reverse complement strand
AAAATGTTTTTATATCAATCCAAATGCTGGTCTAATAAATAGATAAGCGATGTCATAGCGGCTGTTCCCAATTGTAATTCACGTTCATTTACTTTGTCAAAAGTATCATTTGCAGAATGATGATAGTCAAAATAACGTTGAGAATCGGGGATGTAGCCTGCTAAAATAATAGTATCAGATTTTAGAGGGGCAATGTCTACTCCGGTATGCCCTTTTTCCCAATCGTGCAATCCATAAGGAGCTAAGAGTTTTTTCCAACTTTTAAATAATGCTATTTTATTAATATTTCCGTCATAAGTAAATCCTCTTGGTGTATGTCCTCCAGCATCGGATTCTAAGGCGGCTATATGAATTTCGTTGTTTTCTTTGGCGGCTGCAGCATATCGTTTTCCACCTCTATTTCCGTTTTCTTCATTCATAAACAGTACGGCTCTTATGCTGTGTCTTGGGATGATATTGTTTGCTTTAAAAATTCGTAATACTTCTAAGGATTGTACGACACCAGTACCATCGTCATGTGCACCATCGCCTAAATCCCAAGAGTCTAAATGACCTCCTACGGTAATGTACTTGTCAGGGAATTCACTTCCTTTGAGTTCTCCGATAACATTAAAGGAAGGAGCGTCGGGTAATGTTTTACATGATTGCTGAAAATGAAATTTTAAGTGAGGGTTTGTTTTAATAGCAGCGCTCAAAGCATTGGCTGCTTTAGTGCTAATGGCTGCTGCAGGGACACGTAGTTCTTGAGGTAATTTTTGATATCCCATAGAGCCCGTATGAGGAAAGTCGTCAATGCTACCTGTCATAGAACGGACAATTACGCCGAGTGCTCCGTAGGTTCCTACGGCATGTGCACCTGCCCATCGTTGGTCTACACATCCACCGTATGCTTCAAAGGTGTTGACAAGTGTGGCGTCAAAAGGACGATTAAAAAACACAATTTTACCTTTAAGTTTTTCACCGTATTCTGTAACTTGTGCAATGCTACTGAGCTCTAAAACCGTTGCCGTGACCCCGTTTTTTGGAGTAGCTACGGAACCTCCTAGGGCGCATATTGCTACCTGAGTTTTGGTGTTTTTAGTAGTAAAATAAGCCGTTTCTTTGGCACCTCTTACCCAGTGTGGCACCATGATTGGTTGTAGCCAAACGGAATCAAATTGCTGGTTTTTCATCAGTTGCTCTCCCCATGCTACGGCTTTTTCTGCCTGTGGAGAACCCGAGAGCCTATGTCCTATGTTTTGAGTTAAATCTCGCAACCATTCGTAGCCTTTTCCGTCGCTTAAAGCAGTGTCAAAAACAGCTCGAATTACGATGGAATCTTGAAGGTGGGTGTTAGAGGATGTTTTAGGGTCTTTACTCACAGTTTTGTTGCATTGACAGGAGCTAAAGATCCCTATAGAAATAATAGCTAAGAATAATTTTTTCATTGGTCGTTGTTTAAAGGATAAAACTAATCAAAAAAAACGAACCGAAAGTAAGAATTACTTTCGGTTCGTTTAGGATTCGTATTTGGCGGAATAAAAATATTATAAATCAAATTTATAAGTGAGGCCTCCTAGGAATTGTGTGCCTTGAACTTGGTAGTTTAAAAAGCGTTGGTAATGATTGTTTGTTAAATTATTTGCTTTTACAAACGCTGTGAGTCTGTCAGAAAAGATATAACCTACATTTAAATTTAGATCTACGAAGGCATCTATTTCTGTAGGACTGATATGACTAGCGTTTTGACCAAAAGGGACTACAAAGTCTTTCTTGCTACTTTCGTAAAACAGTTTGGCACTTCCAAACCATTTCTGATGTTGGAAGTTTGTAAATACCGTAGCTTTTAAAGCGGGTGTGTTCCAAACTTCTGCAAGGTTTGTAGGCGTATAATTGGTATAGTCTAAGGTTCCTCCAATATTGATTTTCTTGGAGGCTTTAAAGTTGATTTCTCCATTAAAACCAATGCTTTTCACATCGTCATAGACCACCTTAAAGGAATTTCCTGCCCTATAACTATCCGAAATAGGGAGGCTTGCGTTGGTTTGAATCACTTGGTGAATAAACAGTGCTTTGTTCTTGGTGTTGCTATAAGTAACTTTTCCTTGGTAGCTAATATTTGAAGCGAGTTTACCTTTGGCGCCAATATATCCGTTGTATTGATTGTCGCTGGCTAAAATGTTTAGCGTAGGTGATATCCATGGGTTTTCATGGGCAAAGGATTGGTAAGAATGTTGTATTAAATCCCCTGTAACACCTCCTATTATAATTAATGCATCCTCCATAACACGTACAGATGCCGTAATGTTTGGGTAGGCATAAAATTTGTTTTCTTTACGCTCAAGATCCATGCTGTAATACGTTTTTACCCCTAAGTTGAAGCTTAGATTGTCACGTCTGACTTCAAAGTTTGGATTGATTCCTAGATTCAGGAAACGGTGTGAAATTTCTTGATTGTTTTCATAGCCTTTTTTGAATTTTCCAGAAAGTACCTCTATAGAAACTACGGTATTTATAAGCTCGTTTGAAATGGGTAATTCTATGGTTGGTTTTATTAGGACATGCATTTCACTACTGTCAAATGCATCTGAAAAATTGGAAAAATTAGCCGTTACATTGGTCAAGAAGTAATCGTATAAGTTAAGTGTTCCTCCTAGGTTAATGGTATTAAAAGCTTGTGTAAGGTCTTCATTGTCGAAGAAGTTTGAGTCAAAATTTACATCCTTAGGGATTCCGTAAAAATTATGTGTTTTACGTTGATAACCTGCATCTATTTTCCAATCGTAATCTCGGTCAAATTGCTTGTAATACAAGGCGATGTCACTTTTAGAAAATGGAGTCTCCAATAAGGCGTTTTTAACGCCATCTTTAGAGGAGTTATGTTTTAAAAACAGTCCGAAATCATTGTCTCGGTTACTCTGTGTGTGTATATAAGCCTCTAGTAGCGGGCTGCTGTAATTCCCGAATCCTGCAGAAACATAGTTGTCGTAGAGTCTTGGCTGAGGTTCTCTTACAATGTTCTTTGCTTTTCCTTTGGATGGCGTAAAAGTAGAGGCCACAGGAAAAGAAAAGATACGGTAGTTTACCGGGTGTTTTTTAATAACATCAGATGCGTTTAGATGAGGGTTGATTTTAATTTTAAACGCGTCAGAAACGGTAGGTTTGTAGGATTTTATAATATTAATTTCCTGGGTATTAAGCGTGTCTTTCTTTTGAGCAACTAACAGCGTAGAACCCATGAAAATGAAGCTTACAAATAGATTTTTTATCACTGGATAGTGAAATAATTTTATGTTCAACATCATCTTAGTTTTTTGTAGATTGAATAGATTCATTGGTCTTTGCGGCTTCATTTTTTATAGATTTCAATGTAGCAGTAGCTTCTTCTACTACGGTTTCAAAATCACTGAAGTTTTTAAGTACACTTTCTAAAATATAAGTAGCTTGGTAGCTGTCGTCYAGTGCGTGAAAGTTTTTAGCCATWATGACAAGACTYTTTCCTCCCCATTCCCGATGGGTAGCGTAATTACCTGCAATGTTTTTAATAATRTYGTTAGAAACACGGTARCTCCCATCTTGATGTTCGAAGAGTGCTTGGTAATACATCGCTTCTGCTTTTAACGAGCCAGTAGCAATTTTATTTAATTTAGCATAGGCWRYTCTTGCTTTTTGAAAGTCACTTGTTTGAATGGCAGAACGMGCTATTATAATTTGTGCATCCGATTTTATCGTATTGTCTACATGTGTGTTTTCTAGAATTAATGTWGCATAGGCTTCKGCTTTRCTRTAGTTTTTAAGTGTGTAATAGCCTTTCATTAAATTRCTTTGTGCAAAAATYTCATTKCCTACAACATTGGACGTCTCTTCCAAATCTACTAATAAAGGCATGGCCTTATTCCARTTTTCTTCCTTGATATAAATAGAAGAAAGTTGGTAYAAACTCTGTTCTGTATAGGTGTTTGTATTTAAAGCTAAAACAGCTTSAAAGTAAGGARTAGCTAGTTTGTATTTCTGTTGATTGTACAATGTTTGTGCTAAAAAATAATTTGCTTTTAAGCGATGTGCACCATTTTCGAAGCGTTGTAAATACTTTTTCAAACTACTTATTGCTTTGTGTGTATTCTGTTGCATGTACTGTTTTTCGGCAGCTTCAAAAGTGTCGTTGTCTAGTTCGCTATCAGTAATGTTCACAAAATCTAAGGTTTTTACCCAGACGGCATAGTTATCTACATCGCCCATGTCTATGTATATTTTTCGGGCATTTTTTACAGATTCTCTTGCTTCAACAGTATTAGGGTAGTTGTGAACGATCTGCTTGTAAATCCCTAATGCCTTTGAATTTTGGTTTGTGTTATAAAAAATGATTCCTTTTTTCAGTAAGCTTTTTACGACATATGTGCTTTTTTTGTGACTGTTAATTAGTTGATTGTACGTATTTAAAGCTTTGTTTGACTGGCCGTTGTTCATAAAGGTATTTCCCAAAATAAACATGGCATCATCATGTAAACGAGATTTTTTATGTCGCTTTAAAAACTGTTGTAAAGCGGTGGTTTTTTGATCGTTTTTCCCAAGATATCCATAGCTGATGGCTTGTTGAAACTCGGCATATGCTTTTTGTTTGGTGTTGTTCTTGAGTGCTTTTTCATACATGGAAATGGATGCAGAGTACCTACTCAAGGCAAAATGACAATCTCCAATTCGGAGGTAGCTATCGTTTAGTAATTCAGGCGTTTTACTTGCTTGAACGGTGTATTTCTGAAAGGAGTTAACTGCTTTTTTATATGCTTTTAACTTAAAATACGTGTATCCTAAATTATAGTTAATTAAGTTTTTCTCCTCCAATGCATTTGAATTGAGTGCCTTTTCAAATTGTTCAAAATTAGATTTTGCACTTAAAAAATTACCCAATCGGAAATAACTTTCTCCTAACCAATAGTTGGCTCTCACACTATGAATATTGTTTTGAGAAGTACTGGTCACGATTTTAAAATCTAGCGCAGCTTTTTCATAGTTTTTATCACTAAATAATTGAATTCCTCTATAAAAATGTGCTTCAGTAATCATTTTTTTACTACTTGGGTCTTTTTTGTGTTTCAAGTATTTGATAGCTCCATCATAATCATTGCTGGTCATATAGGCATTCACCACTAGTTGATGTATCTCCGAAGAAGCCTTGGATTTTGGATGAAACTTCAAATAGTCTTGGAGTACCTGTGGCACTGGCTGATAAGGATTTCCAATCTCGTAGCTAAGTTTGGCATAATTGAGCCATGCATCTTTTTGAATGGCTGGATTATAGTCCATCTCACTCGCATTTTTAAAGGCATTTAACGCTTCTGATTTTTGTTCTTGGTTTAAATAACATTCGGCCAAATGATAATAAGCATTTTGAGAAACCTTATTGTCACCGCCTATAATTTTATTGAAATAAGAGGTGGCTTCCGCGTATTCTTTCTGTTTGTAATGGGCATACCCAAGGAAGTAATAATCCGTATTGTTCCATTTTCCTCTTTTCCCTTTATAATTTTTTAAATGAGGAATTGCTTGAGTGTATTGTTCTAGGTTAAAATAGCTTTCACCTATAATTTTAGAGATTTCAGAATGCTCTTTCTTAGATGCTTTTTGCAATAGCGGTAGCGCTTTGTCTATCGCCAGTTTGAATTTACCCAATTTAAAATTCATGTCTGCTAAATAATAAGAAACATCTTTTTTGTAAGATGCATCCTTGGAAACTTCGCCGAGGTATTTATCTGCCGTTTTATAATCGTCATCCTTATAGGCCATGTATCCGTAATAATATTTGGCTTGAGAACCATATTTTTTAGAATCCAATAGTTTACTAAAATACTGTTTCGCATTTTTATAGTTTTTTCTTATAAAGAGTGCATAGCCATTTTTGAAATTAAAGGACTCTAAGGCGGCACCGCTTAAGTTTTCTGAATTTGCCCTTGCAAACCACTTGAGTGCGTAGCTGTATTTTCCCGTTTTAAAATAATGATTGGCTACATCCATAAAAGCATCATTACGTTTGGTGCTTGTAGGATATTTGTCTACAAAATTTTGCATGAGCTCATCTGCATTTCTATCGCCTAATTGTACCGCACAATTTGCGATATAATAAGCGCAGTTGGCTTTTTGCTCAGAGGCAGGCTCAAAGGAATTTTGAATGGAAGAAAATTCATGTTGAGCAGCTACAAACGCGCTGTTTTGGAATAACTCCAAGGCATGGTTGTAAGATTGTAGTCTGTTTGTATGGATACTCGTTTCTTGTGAATAAGCCGTAGCTATTAAACAAGTGACCATCAGTGTAATTACTAGTTTTAGGTGTTTCATTCGGATTTGAATTAGCGCTAAAGAATAAAGCGTTTATCAATGATAACGTTTTTTTTGCTCAAAATTGCATCTGTAGGCTATATTTTTAACAAAAAAAGGACCTGTTTAAACTTATTTTTGAAGTGATAATTTATTTTGTTCAAGTTGTGGAAAAGGTTATGTTTGTAGTAAAGAAAATCCCATGTCAGAAACCATACTAGATTTGAACGATTGTGCCATTTATCAACGAGATAATTTGGTACTTTCCAAGGTTAATTTACATATTAATAAAGGCGAATTCATCTATTTAATAGGGAAAACTGGAAGTGGAAAGAGTAGTTTGATGAAAACCTTGTATGGAGATTTATCTTTAAAAGAAGGAAAAGGAAGTATTGTAGGTTTTGATTTGACAACACTCAAAGAAAAAGAAATTCCTTTTTTAAGAAGAAAAATAGGGGTTGTTTTTCAAGATTTCAAATTGTTATATGACCGTACGGTTTTTAATAACTTATTGTTTGTTTTAAAAGCTACTGGCTGGAAAGACAAAGTTGAAATGAAAACGAAAATAGAGGAAGTGTTGTCTAAAGTAGGCTTGGAGTCTAAAGGATTTAAAATGCCTTTTGAATTGTCCGGAGGAGAGCAACAACGTGTGGCAATCGCCCGCGCTTTATTAAATGATCCCGAATTAATTTTAGCAGATGAACCTACGGGAAATTTAGACCCAGCGACTTCTGTGACCGTTATGGAGGTATTAAAAGAAATCCATGCAAGTGGAAAGACTATTTTAATGGCCACCCATGACTATGC
>NVRM01000109.1 GCA_002400885.1 Flavobacteriaceae bacterium | reverse complement strand
TAAAGGGAAAATTAAAAATGGCAGTAATGGTTGGGGATTTAGAAACCGAACGTGATGCCATTCGTATTCGTGAAACAGGAATTCAGGCTTTACAAATTGTAACTGGAGGAATATGCCATTTGGAAGCACAAATGATTCATCAAGTTTTACCGGAATTTCCCTTAGAAAATATCGATTTATTATTTATAGAAAATGTGGGTAATTTAGTGTGTCCTGCATCTTTTGATTTAGGAGAAGATTACAGAGTAACTTTAATGGCAACTACGGAAGGTGATGACAAACCGAAAAAATATCCCCGTATGTTTCTAACAAGTGATATGATGTTGATTTCTAAATCAGACCTACTTCCTTACGTACCTTTCTCGGTAGAGGCAGTAACAAAAGACGCCCTTGAAGTGAACCACGAATTAGAGATTATGACTGTTTCCGCTGTAAAAGGTGAAGGCATTGACCAATGGTGTGATTGGTTGGTAGAAAAAGTAAACAAAAAACAAAACACGTATTAAACTGGTGAAGTTAGAAACATTTAAAATACAAATTTCTGGTTGTGTTCAAGGGGTTGGTTTTCGACCTTTTGTATTCAATTTAGCAATAAAAAACAAGCTGTTAGGTAGTGTATCTAACAATGCAAATGGGGTGCTTATTTATATAAAATCCTCATCGCAGACTGCTTTGCGTTTTTTAGAGCAACTCCTTGCCAATAAACCTCAAGTTTCCAATATAACTAGTCATTCTATGGAGGAAGTATCGGATATGGAATTTGATGGTTTTAGGATACTTGTTACTGAAAATAAGGAACAAATAGACATTCCTTTAACACCTGATTTTTCGGTTTGTAAGTCTTGTAGAGCAGAAATAAAAGATGTTAAAAACAGACGTTTTAACTACGCATTTACCACCTGTGTACATTGTGGACCCAGATATGCTATTACTACAAAATTTCCTTTTGAAAGACAGCATACGACACTTTATGATTTTGAAATGTGTAGCAACTGTAAGCAGGAATATATAGAATCCAATAATAAACGATTTCATTCGCAAACCAACAGTTGTAATGCTTGTGGTATACAATTAGAATTGCGAGATGCTCTAGGGAACTCTATTGCGGAAAGTCAGCAAGAGATCATTCGAAAAGTGGCACAATTTATTTCGGAGGGAGATATTATCGCCATTAAAAATACCAATGGTTATTTGTTGTGTTGCGATGCCGGAAATGAGGAGACGGTTTATAAATTACGACTTAGAAAAGAGCGACCAAACAAGCCTTTTGCAGTGTTGTATCCCAACATAGAATCTGTTAAAAACGAGTTTGTAGTTAGTAAAAGTGAAGAGAATGCTTTGCAAAGTAGCGTTGCTCCAATAGTTATTTTACAAAACACATCAAACAGTAAAATTGCCAACGAAACTATTGCTCCAAATCTAGCGCAAACAGGTGTTATGTTGCCCTGTTCTTCCTTGCTAGAATTAATAATGCAAGCTTTAGGTAAGCCTGTGGTTGCCACGAGTGGAAATATTCATGGTGCTCCTATTATATCGGAGGAAGAAGAAGCACAGGAGCAACTGAAAAGTGTAGCAGATTATTTTTTACATCACACCTTAGATATTGGATTTCCTCAGGACGATTCGGTGGTGAAATTTATGGATGAGCAACAGCTAATTTTAAGACGTTCTCGGGGGCTTGCTCCCAATTATTTAGAAGTTAAAACAATACTTACACAGCCTGTTTTGGCAATGGGTTCTCATTTAAAAAGCACGTTTTGTTTTGTGCCTAATACATACACCTATGTGAGTCAGTGTTTTGGTAATTTAGATAGCTATGATATTTTAAAACGTTTAGAAACGACTATTAATAAGTACACGCATTTATTTAGTGCACTGCCAAAGCAGATCCTTATAGATAAGCATCCGAACTATCAAAGTAGTATTCTAGGAAGAGAGTTAGGTGAAAAGTGGGGGGTTAATGTTCTTGAAATTCAGCATCATAAAGCTCATTTTGCTAGTGTTTTAGGAGAACATGATTTGTTTAACTCTACGGAGAAAATAATGGGAGTAGTTTGGGATGGAACAGGCTTAGGGGATGATAATATGATTTGGGGAGGTGAGTTTTTTATGTATGAAAATCAAGAGATAAGCCGATATTCACATTTCGAATATTATGATTGGATAGCAAATGATAAAATGGCAACGGAGCCACGCTTGTCTTTATTTAGTTTATTGAAGGATGACAATAGGGACTTGATTAAAGATAAATTTTCCGATACAGAATGGAAGATATACACGAAGGTTTTAAAAAACAACAAGCTAAAAACATCCTCCGTTGGACGTTTATTTGATGCGGTGGCATCTGCATTAGACATGGTTGATTTTAATTCATATGAAGCCGAAGCAGCTATGGTATTGGAAAAGCATGCCTTAATGTATACTAAGGGAAGCCCTATAGATTTATTAAAAGACATGGTATACAATAAGCTTCCTTCGAAAGTGATTATCGCTCAAATTATAAAGCTTTATAAAGAAGGTGTTTCTAAAGAAAAGTTAGCCTTTAGCTTCCTTTATACTTTAGCGCAAAGTATTATTACAATTGCTAAAAAATCAAATGTAGAAATTATAGCTTGTAGTGGGGGTGTTTTTCAGAATTCTATATTGGTTTCAATACTTAATAAATTGGCAAGAACAGAAGATATACAGCTAAAATTAAACCGTAAATTGTCTGCTAATGATGAAAATATTTCATTTGGACAACTTATGTATCATCAACATATAAAAAACTAAAAACAAATGTGTTTAGCAATTCCAGGAAAAATAAAGAGTATAGAATTACAATATGATGGGCAGGTAAGAATGGCGAAAATTAATTTTGGCGGTATTACTAAGGAAGCGAGCCTCGAAATGTTGCCAGCAGCCAATATTGGCGATTATGTGTTGGTACACGTAGGTGTTGCGATTAGCATGGTTGACGAAGAAGAAGCTCAAAAGACGTTTAAGTATCTAAAAGAAATTGGAGAATTGGGAGATTTAGTGGATGTAGACGATTATTTACCAAAAAAAGAGGACTAGATGAAATATATGAACGAATATAGAGATCCTGAATTAGCCAAACAGTATCTCGCAGAAATAAAGAAAACCGTTACACAAAACTGGTCCATTATGGAAGTTTGTGGAGGGCAAACGCACAGTTTGGTTAAAAATGGTATTATAGAGATGCTACCAAAAAAAGTGACAATGATTCACGGACCTGGCTGTCCTGTTTGTGTTACGCCCTTGCATCTAATTGATAAAGCCATTTATTTAGCCTTACAAAAAGAGGTGATTTTATGTTCTTTTGGGGACATGCTGCGTGTACCTGGTTCTGAAAAAAACTTATTAGAAGCCAAAGCCGAAGGGGGTGATGTCCGTATTTTATATTCGCCATTAGAAGCCGTTATTATTGCGGAAAACAACCCAGATAAAGAAGTGGTGTTTTTTGCTGTTGGTTTCGAAACCACTGCCCCTGCCAATGCATTATCTGTAATACATGCCAAAAGAAAGGGCTTAAAAAATTATTCTATTCTTGCATCTCACGTACTTGTTCCTCCTGCTATTAAATGTGTGATGGAAGATCCAGAGAGTCATATTGATGGTTTTTTGGCAGCGGGTCATGTATGTACGATTATGGGTAATTATGAATACTATCCTTTAGTAGAAAAATATAAAACACCCATTGTTGTTACTGGTTTTGAACCTTTAGATGTACTACAAGGAATTTTAATGGTCGTAAGACAATTGGAACAGAAAAAAGCCAAAGTAGAAAACCAATATGCTCGTATTGTTAGAGAAGAGGGAAATGTAGAAGCACAAAAAATAATCTATGAAGTGTTTGAAATTGTTGATAGATTATGGCGAGGCATGGAAGTTATCCCTATGAGTGGTTATCAGGTAAAAGAAAAATATGCAGATTTTGATGCGACTAAAAAGTTTCAAATTGATATTGAAGAAGCCGAAGAAAATAAAGATTGTATTGCTGGAGAAATAATGAAGGGTATTAAAAAACCTTTTGAATGTCCAGAATTCGGAAAACAATGTAAGCCAACCAATCCTCTTGGGGCACCGATGGTAAGTACCGAAGGCGCTTGTGCAGCCTATTTCCATTATTCCGGATTGGCGGAGTATTAAAAAAACACCCCATAAAAAATATGAAAAATAAAAATGCAGTAAAAATGCAAGTGCAATGCCCAATGCCTAAATTAGATTTTGATGTAATAACCTTAGGTCACGGAAGTGGCGGTATTCTAACAAATAAACTACTAGATTCTGGTGTTTTTGATTTGTTGAGCAATCCTATTTTAAACGAAAGACACGATGGTGCTTTTATTGAGATGCATGGAAAATTAGCCTTTTCGACGGATAGTTTTTTAGTCTCACCAATCTTCTTTCCTGGTGGGGATATTGGTGAATTAGCAGTGAATGGTACGGTGAATGATTTGGCAATGTGCGGTGCAATTCCGAAATATTTATCCTTGAGCTTTATTATTGAAGAAGGGCTTAAAATGACCGAATTTTGGAAGATACTTACCTCCATAAAATTTGCCTGTGAAAAGGCAGGGGTACAAGTTGTAACAGGGGATACCAAAGTGGTAGAAAAAGGAAAAGGAGATAAAATATTTATAAATACCTCCGGTATTGGAACCATTCATCCACAAGCAAATATCAGAGCTAAAAATATTAAAGCAGGTGATAAAATTATTGTTAGTGGTAATATTGCTTCCCACGGAATGGCAATTATGTCTGTACGTGAAGGCTTAGATTTTGATTCTGAAATTAAAAGTGATACCACAAATTTAAACCATACAATTATTAAGTTAATATCAGAATTTGGGGATAGAATCCACCTGCTTACCGATCCCACTCGTGGTGGTATTGCAACTGTTTTAAAAGAGATAGCCCTCTCGACAGAACATGGAATTGCTATTTCTCAAAACGATTTCCCTATAGATATTCAAGTACATAGCGCTTGTGAATTGTTAGGCTTAGATCCGTTGTATGTTGCAAATGAAGGCTTGTTTTTAAGTTTTGTAGATGCTTCTATAGCAGATGATTTCTTACAGTTACTACAAGAAGATGAAAACGGAATAAATGCAAAAATTATTGGAAGTGTTGTATCGGAACACCCAAAACAGGTTATTATGGAAAGTGCTATCGGCGGGAAAAGAGTGGTAAGCATGCTTCCGGGTGAACAATTACCTAGAATTTGTTAATATGAATTTTGAGACACTAGGTGATAAAGTAAAAAATGCACGACTTTTTAAAGGAGCTATAAAGAAACCTTTTTTAGCTCCAAGAGGCGTTTATGTAGCTAATAATATGTTACTTGTTTCAGATACAGGACAAAACAGGGTTTTTATTTGGAAAACCATTCCTACAACAGAATACCAGGAACCAGATGTGATCTTAGGGCAATTGGAAGTGGAAGATTCGGGAAGGAACTCTGGAGGTTTGGTCGCAGCAAATACATTGCAGTATCCTTCGGGAGTTTGGACTGATGGCGAAAAATTAATTGTAGCCGATGCTTGGAATCACAGAGTTTTGATATGGAATCAGATTCCTACGGAAAATGCACAGCCCGCAGATATTGTAATAGGACAGCCTAATTTTGACTGTAACCAACCAAATGTAAAGGGAATTGGAAATGATCCTAGCTCACAAAGCTTAAATTGGCCTTATGGTATTTTTTCGGATGGTAAAAGCCTTTGGATTGCAGATACAGGAAATAGAAGAGTACTGTTTTATGATAAAATTCCTACCCAAAACTATACAGCAGCAGATGGGGTGATAGGAAAGCCTAGTTTTGATACGCGTGATTATGAAAATAAGGATCCTATTTGGCCGTATTCAGTTAAAATAAATGCGCAAGGAAATCTTGCTATTGCAGATACGCAGTTTTATAGAATATTACTTTGGAAGGATAAGAATGATGCCTTTAGCAAACAGGCAGATGTTATTATTGGTCAAGAGAATTTTGAGAACTGTGGTCAGAATCAATTTAGACTTGCGCCAGAAAGTAATACCTTAAATTGGACCTATGATGTTTGTTTTTATAAAGACGGAATTTTAGTGAACGATACAGGGAATAGTAGGATAGTAGGTTTTTTAGGCCTTCCTAAGGAAAATAATGAAGCTGCAAATTTCGTAATTGGAAGACCCGATTTTACGACCAGTAGCGAATATAAAGAAAATATGTCAGGGACTCAGCGTGCAATTTATTGGCCCTTTTCAATTACTACGGAAAAGGACACTTTATATATTGCCGATACAGGAAATCATAGAGTGGTTATTTGTGATTTAAAAATTTAAATACAGCCAGTAAAACTCAATAACAGTTGTAAATAATCCGTTGTCAAACGAATGTATTTAAACATAGTTCGTTATGCTGTTATTATTTTTCTCCTATAAAGGCATTGCTTTAAATAGGTCAATTATTCGCATTTGAAGAGTCAAATTAGAGTTCGTTTTTTAAGAATATGGAATAGATGTAGTCACATAGAAACGCAGCTAGCCAACACATTATTCTATAAAGTAACGTTTGGTTTTTGCAAAGTTTTTTTCATGTGTTCTGAGATGTCAGAAAGCGTAAAATGCTGATAACGAGTTGCATCGGGTGTGTCCGCTATGGTGTCTCAGGAAAAAAGGCGTGATTGTTCATGCATAAGGTTATAGAAATTTTAAAATTAAGTAACCATACCCGTTTATTGGTTTAGAAAACAAACTATTTTATTTGCGTGTTATACTTTAGGTAGTTACTATTGCCTATAATTGTATAAAAATTACATGTTGAACTCATTACTGCGACACCTTACATTTTTTTTTAGGTGGGATAGCAAATAATAATGAAGTAGGGGAGTTGTGTGAATATTCTTGTATTGCTTACTAGATATACGACACAATCGCACACTGGCTTGGGTATAGTGAAAACTAACTTATTTCAAAAGCGTTTTTGGAGTATGGGCACACCATAAAATGAAGGGGAGTTTCGGAGGTGATTTATGGTACGCCCAAGTAGTTTTTTTGTTTATAGTCGTCTAATTACATTTAATACTATGCTTCTCTAGTTCAACACTCATATTGAGCATGAAATTTGTTCCAACGATTAAATCTTCTATTTGAAGCAACACGCTTTCGTCTACTTTTAAACAAAAATCAACCAAGGCAGAAGTTGTCCAGATAGTTTCCCTGCGTTTACCTCCACAATTGGGACAATTACAAGGCTCATGTGAATTGCGAACTACA
>NVRM01000005.1 GCA_002400885.1 Flavobacteriaceae bacterium | reverse complement strand
CCTGCAGCCGATTATCCAGTATAAAATCTTTGTCTGAGCCAAGGGCAAGTCGCGCAGTATGAATAGTTCTGCCTAGTGGACTGATGTATTTTTTTTTGGGTAATTTTTGAATTTTTGCAAGTAGTGCTTTTTGCTTCATTGCCTGCGCTATTCCATTAGCAGTTAAAGCCGAATCTTTGCGGCCCTGGAACCTTCCTTGTTGGTTCCACTCTGTTTCGCCATGCCTCAGAATATATAAATCCGGATGCTTCAAAACTCATATTCCCATCATGTCGGTAGTTCCTGTGTGCCGCTTGCATGTGAATGTTTCACTAGAAACATTAGAAATGACGACGTCCATAATGATTCTGTTGGCGTGATAACAAATGAATGCAATCTGCCTAAGAATTTCGCCAACCACACAAATCCATGGAGTTTGTCTGCCTCCAATGTTCAGTTTGCTTTATGAAAAGCGCACTCGTTTGCATGGGAGCCGTTAAGTTTACATGGATTGTTTGTTGGATGCTTTCTAGTGAGATGTTCCCTATAGTGTCTACTTCTCCAAGCATTCCTGCATTATTAATGAGTACGATAGATTCCGTAGTTAGTTCATTAATTGTTTTAAAAACAGTATCAAAAGCTGTTTTTAAAGCGATAGGGTCAGAAATATCACATTGAATCTGTTCTATTTCATAACATTTTTTTAGCTGTGTGCGTGCGATGGAAAATACACGAAATCCCTTCTTGTGAAATCGTTTGGCAATACCGAGTCCTAATCCTCGACTACCACCAGTTATAATGAGTGTTTTTGGCATAAATCAATTCTTTTATAAAAGAACTAATTTAATCAAATTTATTGAGTATTCTGTAATTTCAGGGGGATTTTCAGCGCTAAATTATTGAATGTATAATTGAAGTGGATAGGAGAGGGTTAAGGTTGTATTTATTTGATATCTTTTTTTGCGTCCAACCAAAATTGTTCCATTTCATTCAGGGATAAATCCGTGATTTCTCGGCCTCCTTCTTTCGCTTTTTGTTCTATGAATTGAAAACGGCCAATGAATTTTTTGTTCGTGCGTTCCAAGGCGTTTTCAGGGTTTATTTTAAGAAAGCGAGCATAGTTTATCAATGCAAATAAAACATCACCAAATTCATCTTCAATAGCGTCTTGGTCTTTGTGAGAGATTTCCTGTTCTAGTTCGTAGATTTCTTCTTTTATTTTTGCCAAAGCTTGAGCGGTTTGATTCCATTCAAACCCTACACCAGCAACTTTTTCTTGAATTCTAGCGGCTTTTACTAAGGCAGGTAAAGATTTAGGTACCCCTTCTAAAACCGAAGTTTTTCCTTCTTTTAATTTTAATTTCTCCCAATTTCGTTTGACTTCTTCTTCATCAGCAACAGTGACGTCACCGTAGATATGAGGATGTCTAAAAATAAGTTTTTCTGAAATTCCGTTGGCTACATCAGCCATGTCAAAAGTTCCATTTTCCGAGCCTATTTTTGCGTAAAAGATAATGTGCAACAACAGGTCACCTAATTCCTTTTTGATTTCCTCTTGGTCATTGTCCAAAATGGCATCACCCAGTTCATACGTCTCTTCGATGGTTAAATGGCGAAGCGATTGAAAGGTCTGTTTTTTATCCCACGGACATTTCAATCGCAATTCATCCATTATATCCAGCAAACGCTCAAATGCATCGAGTTGTTGTTTGCGGTTATTCATTATGCTTGAGCAGTTTCTTCGTTTTCTTCTTCAGAAACAGCTGTAAAATCAAAGTTTTTACCTGCCAATAAATTATACCATTGTATTACTTTCTTGATGTTTGAAGCATATACGCGTTCTGCATCGTAATTTGGTAGAATTTCACTGAAGTAATCCGTTAATTCTTTACTGCTTGACTTGTGAGTTATAGAAGCGGCTCCTTGTTCTTTTTCAAAAATAGTTTTGAAAATCTTTCTTAGTGGCACTTCTTCTTCGTAGGTGTAAATAGCGATATCGTTTAAAACACTTACGTTGTGCGTTACGGTAATTGGAAAGCGTTTTCCGTCCAATAATGATTCAACTATTATTCCTCCTTTAGATTGTGCTTTAATTTCGTATAATCCTGGTCTACCACTTACGGCAACTATTTTTTTTAAATCCATATATGTTTTTTATCTTTTTAACTTAGGAAATCGCATTCTGTAATCTACATCAACCTTTCCTTTGGCTATATTTTCTAACTTCTTTTTTAATAATCTCTTTTTTAAGGAAGATACTTTATCTGTGAAAAGAATCCCTTCTATATGATCGTATTCATGTTGCACAATCCGTGCCGCAATACCAGAAATCACATCGGTATGAGGTTCGAAATTTTCATCGAGGTACTCAATGGTAATGGTTTCTTTTCGAAATACGTCTTCTCTAACATCAGGAATACTTAGGCATCCTTCATTAAAAGCCCATAATTCACCTTCTTCTTTTGTTATTTTAGCATTGATAAAAACTTTAGAAAAAGTAGCTAAAAAAGCACGTTCTTTTTCGTCTAGGTCATCATCATCAGCAAAAGGAGACGCATCTACCAAAAATAAGCGAATTGCTTTTCCTATCTGTTGTGCTGCTAGTCCTACGCCATTTGCATTGTCCATGGTTTCAAACATATTATCTATAAGACTGTCTAGTCCTTCGTAATCTTTTGAAATGTCCACACCTACTTTCCGTAAAATAGGGGCGCCATGTGCTGTAATTGGTAAAATCATATTTAAAATCTAAATTTTGGCAAAAGTACAAAGAAATTTAAAAAGGACCTTTGTCTTTGTTGTAAAGATACGATTGTAAGATAATAGTGGCGCTAATTTCATCAATTAATGCCTTGTTTTGTCGTTTTTTCTTCCCCAAGCCACTGTCAATCATCGTTTGAAACGCCATTTTCGAGGTAAATCGTTCGTCAATACGTTTGATGGGGATTTTAGAAAATGTCTGTTGTAATTTAGTTATAATAGGGAGCATCATGGCTTCACTCTCGCTTGCGGAATTATCCATCTGCTTTGGCTCTCCTATAATAATAAGTTCCACATTTTCTTCTTTAAAATACTGCATCAAAAAAGAAAACAATTGTTTTGTCTCCACGGTTTTTAAGCCAGAAGCAATTATTTGCATTTCGTCTGTAACAGCAATTCCTGTTCTTTTTTTTCCTAAATCTAAGGCGATAACTCTACTCAAAATATTAACATTTTCTATAATAGTGTACAAATTTACTAATTTAAGTGAAGCTATACTTATTTTAATTTTATATTTGCTCATATACCTAACAAAAAATGGAAGATTTAAGAAATATAATAGAGCAAGCTTGGGATAACAGGGACTTGTTGAAGGAAGAAAAAACGACGACTGCGATACGTAAAGTTGTAAGTTTATTGGATGCAGGAACCTTGAGAGTTGCGGAACCAATAGCAGATGGTTGGCAAGTGAACGAATGGGTGAAGAAAGCCGTAGTCTTGTATTTTCCAATTCAAAAAATGGAAACTATTGAGGTAGGTATTTTTGAATATCATGATAAAATTCCACTAAAAACAGGTTATAAAGAAAAAGGAATTCGTGTGGTTCCTCATGCTGTTGCACGTTATGGCTCTTATATTGCTCCTGGAACTATTTTAATGCCTAGTTATATAAACATAGGTGCGTATGTAGGTGAAGGAACGATGGTAGACACTTGGGCTACAGTTGGAAGTTGTGCTCAGATTGGAAAAAATGTTCACTTGAGTGGAGGTGTTGGTATTGGTGGTGTTTTAGAGCCATTACAAGCAGCACCCGTAATTATAGAAGACAATGTTTTTATAGGATCTAGATGTATTGTAGTGGAAGGAGTACATATAGAAAAAGAAGCAGTATTGGGTGCCAATGTTGTATTGACAGCGAGTACAAAAATTATTGATGTTACAGGAGACAAGCCCGTAGAGATGAAAGGAAGAGTTCCTTCTAGATCTGTGGTGATTCCTGGAAGTTATGCAAAGAAATTCCCTGCGGGAGAGTTTAATGTGCCTTGTGCCATTATCATTGGTAAACGTAAGGAAAGCACGAATAAAAAGACCTCTTTAAATGATGCCTTACGTGAAAATGACGTAGCAGTATAAGCTATTATTAAATTTTTTAAAGCTTAATTTTAGCTGCGTAATTTTACGTATAATTCTTTATACAAATTTAAAGCACCTGTTTTTATATGAAAATATTAAAGATAGGTGCTTTTTTTAAATGAATTTTATGGCAATAGATTCTGAAACAGTACGGTAGTTTATTTCCTTTTTTAAGCGTTTATAATTGTTAATTACTGTGTGTTTACTATAATGAAAGGATAATTTTAGCTATTTTTGCTTAATATAGATGTGTAGTGATAAATGTATCTAGAGGGCAATTACGAGTTCCTTTATGTTGTTTTTTTTCAAATACAGCTTTATGGAAGTTTTAAACGAATTTCTACTAGTGTTAGGGATTTGTTTTAAATAATGTAAGAATGAGTTCCTATAGATAAAATAGGGATTGCTAAATATATAATTAGGTTAACTTTAAGTTTTAATGGGAGATAAATTAAAAGAAAACTACCCCGTAGATGCGGTAATTACTTGGGTAGATAGTTCAGATATAAATTGGAGAATTAAAATAAATGAACATTTAGAAACCAAGATAGATTGGGATGACAAAAAGGAGTCCACAAGATATAATTCGATCAACGAGATTGAAATTACAATTTTATCGATATTAAAATTTGCTACATATATAAAAAACATATATCTAATTACTGACAATCAGGAGCCGAGTTGTTTCTTGGAACTTAAAGAAAAGGCTCAGTTAAAAAATGTAAATCTTGTGTTAGTAGATCACAAGGTGATTTATAAAGGGTATGAGCAGTATTTACCTACCTTTAATTCACAGTCTATTGAGACTATGATGTATAGAATACCGACTTTATCGGAACATTTCGTGTATTTTAACGATGATTTCTTTTTGATTAACGAAACCCAAAAAACCGATTTCTTTGTGGATGGGGTCCCTTTTTTAAGAGGTGATTGGATAAAATTCGATGAAAATAATATTATAAAAAAATTATTTAAGTCTAAGAAAAGGAAGTTGGGAGCTACGCATAAAAACGCGAAAGAAAAAGGGGCTAAATTAGCCGGTTTTGATAAAAATTACAACTTTCACCATACTCCTTATCCTTTGAGGAAATCTGTTTTCGAAAAGTTTTACGCAAAAAATGAAGATGTTTTAATTCTAAATATTAAACACATTTTTAGACATGTGGATCAATATGTGCCTCAAGGGTTGATTAATCATTTGGAGATAAAGTCTAATACGTGTAAACTATCAAGTAACTTGGCTCTTTGCTATATTCAAACCTATTCTTATTTTAAGGTGAGAAAGAAATTGTACAAAGCGGATTTTAATAAAAACAATGTTTTATTTATGTGTCTTCAAAGTTTAGAGACAGCAGATCCAAAGAGCTTGAAGTATATTTTAAAATGGATAGATAATAAATTGGAATCAAATTTTTTAAATGAACTATAATGTAATTAAAGAGGGGTTAGTTTCAAATGGAACCATTCTATACCCAACAGATACCGTTTGGGGAATTGGATGTGATGCCACTTCGGAAGAGGCGGTTCAAAAAATATTTGAAATTAAACAACGTGCGGAAAGTAAAAGTTTAATCATTTTAGTAGACGGGGTAGAGATGTTGAAAGAATATGTGTCTGATATTCCAGAAAAAGTAATCACACTACTTAAAAACACGACAAAACCTACGACCATCATTTATAAGAACCCACGAGGATTGGCAAAAAATGTGGTAGCTGATGATAATACGGTGGCGGTACGGATTGTAAAACATGCCTTTTGCGAAAAGCTGATTGCTTGTTTGGGAAAGCCTATTGTATCGACCTCTGCAAACGTAAGTGGGGAAGAAACTCCAGTATCTTTTGAAAAAATTAGCAGTTCTATTTTGAACAGCGTAGACTATATTGTAAATTTGCCGCTAGAAAATGAATCGACAAACTCATCTACGATCCTTCGAATGTTGGATACGGGTGAATTTGAAGTGCTTAGAAAATAATACATGACAGATTTTAAAAATTGTTCGGAAGCTGTTTCGGATGCTATTTTTACTTATATAAGCGATGCAGCTACAGAATTACAGATGGAAACGTATGTAATAGGTGGTTTTGTACGCGATTTTTTATTAAAACGTGGCGATGCCAAGGATATTGATATTGTAGCTGTTGGTAGTGGTATTGAATTGGCCCAAAAAGTGGCGCAATTATTACCCAATAAACCAAAAGTTCAGGTGTTTAAAACCTATGGAACTGCAATGTTACGCTATAATGACATTGAGTTGGAATTTGTAGGGGCTCGGAAAGAATCATACGCTGAGGATAGTCGTAATCCCATTGTGGAAGACGGAACCTTGGATGATGATCAAAAACGACGAGATTTTACCATCAATGCATTGGCCATTAGTTTAAATAAAAACAATTTCGGTGAATTATTGGATCCTTTTCAAGGTTTAAAAGACATGGAAAATGGAATTTTAAAAACACCTTTAGATCCAGATATTACGTATTCTGACGATCCTTTACGTATGATGAGAGCGGTAAGATTTGCGTCTCAGCTACAATTTGAAATCGAAAGAAAATCCTTAGATTCTATTAGTAGAAATTCGGAGCGTATCGATATTATTACCAGAGAGCGAATCGTAGATGAACTGAATAAAATATTAAATTCTCCCAAGCCATCCATCGGTTTTTTATTGATGGAAAAAACGGGGCTTTTGAAACGTTTTATGCCGGAATTGACGGATTTACTAGGGGTAGATGATGTAGAAGGTGAAACACATAAAGATAATTTTTACCACAGTTTAGAAGTGGTAGATAATATTGCTCAAAATACAGACGACCTTTGGTTGCGTTGGGCAGCATTATTACACGATATAGGAAAGGCACCTACGAAGAAGTTTGACAAAAAAGTGGGGTGGACATTTCACTCTCATGAATTTGTCGGTTCGAAAATGGTATACAAATTATTCAAACGATTAAAAATGCCTTTGAATAATAAAATGAAGTTTGTACAGAAAATGGTGTTCTTAAGTTCAAGACCTATAGTGCTAGCATCTAATGTTACGGATTCGGCGGTACGTAGGCTCGTTTTTGATACTGGAGATGACATAGAGAGCCTTATGATTCTTTGTGAAGCAGATATTACGACTAAAAATGCAAAGCGATTTAAGCGATACCATAATAATTTTAAAACGGTACGTGAAAAAATCAAAGAGGTAGAAGCACGTGATCATGTACGTAATTTTCAACCACCGGTTACGGGAGAGATGATTATGGAAAAGTTTAATCTAAAACCTTGCCGTGAGATAGGTGTTTTAAAAGATGCAATTAAAGAAGCTATTTTAGACGGAACCATTAAAAACGACTACGAAGAAGCCTTTACTTTTATGCTCAAAAGAGCGGAAGAATTAGGGGTTAAAAAACTTGATTAATTTCTTTTTACACATAAAAAAAAACGTCCGATTGAATATTTCAATCGGACGTTTTTTATGTATCTATATTCTTGTTTTATTTCCAAGAGGGAGAGAAAGTCTTATGTCTTAGTTCAAATAGTCTTGTCTCGATCCAGTATTGGCTATCCAAGAGATTGCATCGTAACTAACTTAAAGTACTCTCCTTTTTTAGCGAGTAATTCGTCGTGTTTTCCTTGTTCTACAATTTCTCCTTTTTTAAGGACAACAATTAAATCAGATTTTTGAATGGTAGATAAACGATGGGCAATAACCATAGAGGTTCTGTTTTTCATCATTTTTTCCAATGCATGTTGTACTAATTGTTCACTTTCCGTATCTAAAGCAGAGGTCGCTTCATCCAAGATCATAATTGGAGGGTTTTTAAGAACAGCACGTGCAATGCTAATACGCTGTTTTTGTCCACCAGACAGCTTATTTCCACTGTCTCCAATATTGGTGTCATACTGTTTTGGAAGTTCCATGATAAACTCATGAGCGTTCGCAATTTTTGCCGCGTTTATAACGTCTTCCTTTGTAACATCTTTCCCAAAAGCAATATTATTAGCAATCGTATCATGGAATAATAAAGCATCCTGACTTACCATCCCTAATTGATTTCTTAAAGATTTTTTTGTAAGACCTTTTATGTTGATTCCATCTATAAGAATACTTCCTTTATTTACATCGTAAAAACGGGTAAGTAAATTTGCTAAGGTAGATTTTCCACTTCCAGATTGTCCGACAAGGGCTACTTGTTGTCCTTTAGGAATGGTTAATGTGAAGTTTTTCAAGACGTAGTCGTCTTCGTATTTAAAGGAGATATTGTCAAATTTAATTTCACCATCAAATCCGGTTTTAACTAGGGCATTTGGCACATCTTCCAGGTGGTTTTTAGTTTCCAATATTTCCAACACACGTTCTGCGGCAGCATTTCCTTTTTTAACGGCGTAACTTGCTTTAGACAATGCTTTTGCAGGTGTAAGTATATTATAGGCTAATCCTATAAAAGCTAAAAAGTCTTCTGCTTCTAAGGTTCCATCAACCAAAACTAAGGTTCCTCCATACCATAATAAAACAGCGATTACAGCAATACCTAAAAATTCACTTGTTGGTCTTGCAAGGTTTGTTCTATTAATAAGAGTATTTGAATAATCATAAAAACGTTTTGTAGAGTCGTTGAATTTACCATTAAAGGTGTCTTCCGCATTAAAAGCTTTTATAATACGTAATCCTGTAAGGGATTCTTCCAGTAGTGAAAGGAAATAGCCTTGTTCCCTTTGTACATCATCGGATTTTTTCTTTAAACTCTTCCCTATTAAGGAAATTATAAATCCAGATATTGGAATAAAAATGAATACAAATAGTGTCAACTTAGCACTGATTGCAAACATGGTAATAATAGTAAACAGTATGGTTAATGGTTCTCTAAAAATCAATTCTAAAATTGATAAAAAAGAATGTTGAATTTCCAACACATCTGTTCCTATCCTCGCCATAATATCTCCTTTCCTTTTTTCGGAAAAATAAGAAATAGGTAAAGTGATGGTTTTGTTGTACAAATCATTTCTAATATCTTTTAATACCCCATTCCTTAAAAAAGTGATAAAATACATGGCCAAGTAACTGAATATGTTTTTTAATAAAAACATGGTGATTACAAGTGTCACTACAATCATTAACGCTTTGGATTTATCTTCTCCTGCAACGTTATAAATAAAATAGCTTAATGAATTCTTCCCATATTCTAAAATTTTAGGAAGACTTTCAAAAATTGGTTTTTCTGTAATCTGTATCGTGTCTTTTTTAAATATAACTTGTAGTAAAGGCACCATTACCATAAATGATAATGCCGAGAATAGCGCATAAAAAGTATTGAACACAATGTTCAATACTCCGTATGTCTTATAAGGAATCGCGTATTTTATTATTTTCTTAAAATAGTCCATTAATTCAATTTCATTTCTGTAATAATACGTTGTATTTTTTGATCTAGTAATTCTTCAACAGCGAAGGCTTTGTCTGCAGAAGCTAGTGGTAGGTTTACACTAAAGTAAAACTTGATTTTTGGCTCCGTTCCACTTGGTCTGGCCGCAATTTTAGTGCCGTCTTCTGTATAATAGATTAACACATTAGATTTGTGAATCGTCATCGTAGTTTCTTCTCCAGTAAGCATATTTTTACTAATAGATGAATCGTAGTCCTCTATGCGGATTACTTTAGAACCATCTATTGTGCTCAGTGGGTTTTCTCTTAATTCCACCATCATTTTGGCGATCTCATCCGCACCATGAATTCCTTTTTTTACAATGGCAATTAAATGCTCTTTGTAAAAACCGTGTTGGGTATATAAGGCAATTAACTCTTCGTATATAGAACCTCCAGTTGCTTTAGCATCAGCGGCAATTTCACAAGCTAATAAAGTAGCAGTTACCGCATCTTTATCTCTTACAAAATCTCCAACCATATAGCCAAAACTCTCTTCGCCACCTCCGATAAACTCTTGTGTTCCTTCGGCATCACGAATCATTTTAGCAATCCATTTAAATCCTGTTAAGCCTACTTTGGTTTCAACGCCATAGCTTTCTGCGATTACATCTACCATACTGGTGGTTACAATAGTAGAACCTACAAATTGTTTCCCGTTTAAGCGACCAGCATCTTTCCATTTTTTAATTAAGAAATCTGTCATCACACACATGGTTTGGTTCCCATTCATCAATACCAACTCTCCGTTTGTATTACGAACCGCAATACCTAATCTATCACAATCAGGATCTGTTCCAATGACAATGTCAGCATTTATTTTATCCGCTAAGTCCATAGCCATTTTTAAGGCTGCAGGCTCTTCTGGATTAGGCGATTTAACTGTAGGGAAATCTCCGTCTGGTACACGTTGTTCTTCAACAATATGAACATCTGTATATCCTGCTTGCGCTAATGCTTCTGGAATAGAAACAATAGATGTTCCATGCAAAGAAGTGAAAACTACCTTTAATTTGTCTTTTCCTTTGGCTCCAAACGATCCGTTTTTTACGGCAGATGCGATGAATACTTTATCTACTTCTTCTCCAATAATTTCTATTAAATCTTCATTGGCATCAAAGTTTATTTCTGAAAACTCTAAAGCATTTACTTGGCTAATGATATTGTGATCCTCTGGTGGTACAATTTGTCCTCCATCGTTCCAATATACTTTATAACCATTATATTCTGGTGGATTGTGTGAAGCTGTCAATACAATTCCTGCGTCACATCCTAAATGTTTTACTGAGAATGACAACTCTGGAGTAGGACGTAGGCTATCAAACAAGTATACATAAATACCGTTTGCTGAGAATACATCCGCTACTAATTTAGCGAATTTTAAACTATTATGTCTACAATCAAAAGCGATGGCAACTTTTAAGTCTTTTCCTGGGAAAGCAATTTTCATATAATTAGCCAATCCTTGGGTTGCTTTTCCTAAAGTATATTTGTTAATACGATTAAGACCTGCTCCCATAACACCACGCATTCCGCCGGTACCAAATTCCATGTTTTTATAAAAACGATCCGTCAATTGGTCTGGGTCGTTGTCTAATAGGTCTTGAATTTCTTGCTGGGTATCTGCATCAAAGGGTGCACTTAGCCATTTTTTGGCTTCGTTTATAATTGAACTCATAAATATCTGTTTAAGCCTACAAATATAAGGCTAATTAATGTTACTTTTTTCTGATATGGTATACCTTTTTACGTCTTTTTTAGTCCGTAAGATAATTTCTCCTAAAAATCCTGCTAAAAAGAACTGTGTTCCGATAACCATGGTGGATAAGGCTAAATAAAACCAAGGATTATCCGTGATTAAAATAGTAGGCATGCCTTGATATAATTTGTAAACTTTAGTACATCCAATGAGTCCAGCAGTTAAAAAACCGAAAAGAAACATAAGTGTTCCTAATAAGCCAAAAAGATGCATTGGTCGCTTTCCAAATTTCGCTAAAAACCAAATGGTAATTAAATCTAAAAATCCATTGATAAAACGTTCTATTCCAAATTTGGTAACACCATATTTTCGAGCTTGATGTTGTACGATTTGTTCCCCAATTTTGTTAAAACCTTCATTTTTTGCCAATACAGGAATATAGCGATGCATTTCACCATAGACATCTACGGTTTTTATGACTTCGTTTTTATAGGCTTTTAATCCACAGTTAAAATCATTAAGCTCAAGGCCAGATGTTTTTCTTGCCGCCCAATTAAATAGTTTTGAGGGGATGTTTTTACGAATTTTAGAGTCGTAACGTTTCTTTTTCCAACCAGAAACAAGGTCAAAATCTTTTTCTGTAATTGCCTTGTAAAGTGTATGTATTTCGTCTGGACTATCTTGTAGGTCTGCGTCCATGGTGATGATAACATCTCCTTTGGCAATTTTAAACCCTGCATTTAACGCTTGGGATTTTCCGTAGTTTTTTTGAAACTTAATTCCTCTTACTTCCGGGTGTTTCTCGCCTAATTGTTGAATGATTTCCCAAGAGGTATCGGTACTTCCATCATCAATAAAAATTACTTCGTATAAATAACGATTGGATTGCATGTTACGTGCAATCCAATCGTATAGTTCTTTGAGCGACTCCTCCTCGTTTAAGAGAGGAATTACTACAGATATATGTATATGTTGTTTATTCAAGTTCTGGATTATTTCGTTTTAGTATCAGTGCTAATAACAGTCCAAAGATAGAGTAAATAGCAAGACCTACTACATAGGATAGCATTTGTTTTGAAACAGACAGGCTGTCATCTTCTCTCATTTTTTCAACAGTTTCATCTATTTGTTCATAAGGAATATTATAGCTTTCCATCATCTCTGTTGTTTTTACAATTTGTTGTTCTATAACAACTTCTTTAAATTCAGGAGCGACTACGTTGTAAATTAAAATACTTACGACAGTGGTGATCAAAAGCCCTAAAGCAATCATTACAAAATAGGTGGTAAACCCTTCCTTAAAAGTAATAAACCCGTTCATTTCTTTTTTTACGGTTCCAATGGCTAATAATCCCAACACTATCGCTGAGAAAAAGGGAACTAATAAAACTAACCACCAATTATTAAGTACAGTACTATCAACAGCAAATGCGTATAATGTGATTAAGGATAAAATAAATCCAAGAATTAATCCGTAGTTAATTCCCGTTTTTTTAATAATGTCTTTCATGATTTGTTTCGTTAAATTTAGTCAAATATAAATAATTAATTTGTTTACAGCCCTATATTTTCGCTAAGTCGCGGGAAATGAGAACCACAAACCATTAGTAGTTGTTTTTGAAAAAATGTTACATAAAAAAAGCTGTTTTTTGCATTGTAGATAAGAAATAGCGTCGTACATTTGCCACGGCAAGTCCTACACAACTAGCTCCCTTTGAATCCCCCAGGGCGGGAACGCAGCAAGGGTATTAGGTTGTAGCGGTGTGATGTAGGTCGCTTGCCATTTTTTTATGCTTAAAATTGAAATCCCAATCTTCGGGATTTTTTTATGTTTACGAATATTTTTCACCCCTAAAATTTTATCCTTGTAGCTACTTCGCCACAATAAAAATGCATAGTTTTACATCATAACAAATTTATATTTTTACAATGAGTAAAGTGGTGTTAATTACCGGAGGTTCGTCAGGAATAGGAAAAGCAGTAGGGATTTATTTAGAAGCTAAGGGCTTTATGGTCTACGGAACGAGCAGAAATGCGGAGCATGTTAAAAATCATCCTTTTAAACTGGTATCCTTAGATGTGAGAAAACCTACAACTATTGCAGCAGCGATTGCCACTGTTATTAAAAACGAAGGACAATTAGATGTACTTATAAATAATGCGGGAATGGGAATTACGGGCCCTATTGAGGAAACGGACACCGATGAAATGCGTCAATTATTTGATACCAACTTTTTTGGAGCCATCGACGTTATGAAAGCAGTATTACCACAGATGCGTGCTCAGAAATCGGGACTTATCATCAATGTAACTTCTATTGCTGGCTATATGGGCTTACCTTTTCGAGGGATTTATTCTGCCTCTAAAGGCGCTTTAGAATTAGTGACCGAAGCATTGCGTATGGAGGTGAAACAATTTGGAATACAGATTACCAATGTCGCCCCGGGTGATTTTGCTACGAATATTGCTGCAGGACGTTACCATGCTCCTGTGCTTAAAAATTCTCCTTATGAGGCAAGCTACCAATTAAATTTGGATCTAATGAATGCGCATGTAGATGAAGGAAAAGACCCTGAAATAATGGCCAAAGCCATCTATGAGGTGATGATGACTAAGCAGCCTAGAATACACTATAAAGTAGGGGAGTTTATGCAAAAGTTTTCCATTGTTTTAAAGCGTATGTTACCAGATGCTTGGTATGAAAAATTATTAATGAATCACTATAAATTGTAATCATTTTACATACATTTGTGCGAACACGCATTCTGTAATATGATGCTAAAAATTTAAATAAAACTCAACAATTATGAAATTTTTTATTGATACAGCTAATCTTGACCAAATTAAAGAAGCGCAGGCTCTAGGTATTTTGGATGGTGTGACGACCAATCCAACTTTAATGGCAAAAGAAGGAATTACCGGACAGCAAAACATACTAGACCATTATGTGGCTATTTGTAATTTGGTAGACGGTGATGTAAGTGCCGAAGTTATTTCGATAGATTTTGATGGAATGGTGAAGGAAGGAGAGGCATTAGCTGCTTTACATCCGCAAATCGTTGTGAAAATCCCTATGATAAAAGAAGGGATTAAAGCCATAAAATACTTTTCTGATAAAGGAATAAAAACCAATTGTACCTTGATATTTTCTGCAGGTCAAGCTTTATTGGCTGCAAAAGCAGGGGCCACCTATATGTCACCATTTATTGGTCGTTTGGATGATATTTCTACAGATGGACTGGAATTGATTGCTGAAATTCGCCAAATATATGATATGTATGGTTTCGAAACTCAAATCTTAGCAGCTTCTGTACGTCATACAATGCACATTATGAACTGTGCTAAAATTGGTGCTGATGTGATGACAGGACCGTTAAAAGCCATTGATGGATTGTTTAAGCATCCTTTAACGGATAGTGGATTGGCTCAGTTTTTAAAAGATGCACAAAAAGGAAACTAATTTGTTGTCCTAATTAAATCACATAAAAAAAACTGCTATCTATTAAAGGTAGCAGTTTTTTTATGCGTTTTTCTAAGTAAAGGTGTTCAGTTTTGAATCTGAGTTCATTTGTTGAATTGTCTTTTTTTTACTTCATTTTTTTAAATATAATTTCCTTGTCACTTTTTTCAAGTAAAACAAAGCAGAAAGGAGATGTAATGGCCATGGTTGTCATTCCCTTGGGGCTAGTTTCGTTTATGAAAACGGTCAACCTATTGGAGCTTTCAATAATATGATCAACGGAGATTGTATAGCCTCCACTTGATTTCTCTCCCATAAACAAGGCGAATAACATCTGTTTGTTATAATCTATCGTAGGAACTTCAAAACCTGGGTTTCGAATGTTATTGATTTGATTGTAAACGTCTTGTGTGGTTTGTTTTTCTTTGATAATAAGAAATTTTGCGCTAGAGAATCCTCCTTGAGATTCAGCAATCAGTTGTTTAAAATTGATTTTTAGAGGGGTGTTATTAGTACTGAGCTTAGTGCTTGAACAATTGCTCACTAAAAGCGTTAATAGGATAAGTGTAAGTATTCTCATGGAAGTTTTTTACTAAGATAGTTTTAAAATGATGTGCTCGGTGTTTAAAGAACTTGAGTTCCATTTAAAACGGGTGAAGTAACCGCTAAAAGAACGATGTTTTGTTGCTTATCGGGAACGCCTAGGACGAGGCATTCACTAAAATAATTTGCAATCTGCTTGGGTTTAAAATTTACGTTTGCTATTATTTGCTTGTTGAGTAGTGTTTCTTTTGTGTACAATTTTGTGATTTGAGCACTTGATTTTTTTATTCCTAATGGTCCAAAATCGATGTCAAGTTGAAAAGCTGGGCGATGCGCTTTTGGAAAATCACGAACCTTAATTATGGTGCCTATTCGTAAGTCCAATTTATTAAAATCTTCAAATGCTATCGTTGATTTTAAGCTCATAATTGCTGTTTTTTAATTGTTTAAAACAATGAATTCGATTCTTTTGTTTTTCAAATGTTCATAGTTTTTACATTTGATGCCGTTCGCACAACGATTCAATAATTGCGTTTCACCATATCCATCACCTGTGAGTCTGTCGATAGAGATACCATTATGAACGAGGTAGTCAATGATTGTTTTGGCCCTTTGTTTGGAAAGTGTCATGTTCAAATTGTCATTGGCTCTACTGTCTGTGTGAATGTTAATTTCTAATTTTATATTAGGATGCTTTTCCAGCAGTGCTGTTATTTTATAAAGTTCTTTTTTTAAAGCCACTGTTAAGGTGTTTTTATTGAGAACAAAGGTCAGATTATTAGGGTTTACCTTTAACATGAGTGTTTTTCTTATCTGTACAAAATCTAAAACGGGACTAATTTTAATTGTTTTGTAGACAAGGGCCTTGTTCTTTCTATTTGTTACAAAATACTGAGAACTGTCTGTATATAGCTGTTTTTCCGTTGTTACTTTGTAAGATTTAGAACACTCAGCCTCAAATGTAAAAGTTCCATCGGCACCTGTTGTGATTGTTTCAATTAATTTATTGTCGTTAAAAAACTGTAAAGCTACGCCAGCTTCGACGGTGTTAGTCTGAGAATTTATTAGCACTCCTTTTATTGTTTGTTTGCAGTCAAGGTGTTTTAATTCAAAGGTAATCTGCGTCTGGATTTTACTGTTTGAATCTGTTTCTACTGCGCGCATCACTTTTGAATAGTTTTCTTTTTTTAGTGAAACAGTAAATACGCTATTACATGCGAGGTCAAAATAAAATTCCCCAGCAGCATTCGTTTGTGTTGATTTTATAAACTGTCCACTCTTGGAGAGTTCAACTTTAACCTTATTTAAAAGGGTGTTAAATTGTGTATTTCGTACGATTCCTTTGATTGTTTTAGTGCAGTCAAGGTTTCTTAATGTAAGGTGTTTTATTAAGGATATTTGAGGTACTAAAGAGGTGTTAAACAGGATGGAATTCCCTTTAAAATGTTCTTTTTCTACTTCTATAGTATAGGTTTTATAGCAGTCTAAACTAAAAGCATAGGTGCCGTCTTTCAGTGTTTTAACTGTTTTTATTTTTTTATTGTTCTTTAATAAAGAAACATATGCTCCAGAAATTAAAGAGGCATCTTTTGCTGATTTTATTGTACCACTAATGGTCTGGTAACAATATGCTCCATCTAAATGGAAGTCTTTTTTTATGGTAGTATTGGACTGTATATCTGATTTAAAAGTGATGCTTTTTCCTTCAAAACCAACGATGTTAATTTTTAAATCATAGGTTTTGTTACATAATAGTTTCAGTGTATAACCTCCTGTATTATCCGTTAGAATATTTTGGATGATCTTATTATTCAAACTCAGGACAATGCGAACATGGTGCATTGGTTTTTTGTCTCCAGCATTATAAATAACTCCTTTCATTATTTGAAAACAGCTTTTTGTATCAAAATTAACGTCCTT
The DNA here is from genome assembly GCA_002400885.1 of Flavobacteriaceae bacterium. GTDB lineage: Bacteria > Bacteroidota > Bacteroidia > Flavobacteriales > Flavobacteriaceae. The sequence continues at coordinate 35,934 of NVRM01000005.1, read as the reverse complement.
AATGTAAACGGCCTTTATTTCTTTTGGAGTCAGCTGTTTTTTAACAGTGGTACTTGGAGGGATACTATCTGTAGTTTTTACAAGGTACTGTGTGGATTGCTTACTTAAGATGGAGGTTTGAAACCCTATCAGAAATAAAAAAATGAGGAAATGTTTTATTTTCATGAGAATATTTTTTTAAACACCCATGCAGGCCCAATCAATAGAAATTGTAAATCTTTTAGGAATGATGGTTTTTCCCCTTCTATGTGATGTCCATAAAATTGCCCTATCCAAGCAATAACAAATAGAATAATTGAAAATAGAAGGAGGCTAGTTTTTCCGCTAATATAGTAGTTTCCTAAGATACAGAGTGCTGAAAAGAGTAGCATTTGTATAAAAACTTTAAGGGATAGACGTAGGTAAAAAATAAGGGCAGGGATGAGTAGTAGTACTGCCCAATTCATAACTAATGGATTGTTTATTCCTGTTGTATTTATTAAAAAAGAACCGGGAATACTCATAATCAGGCCTACGAGACTAAAAAATATTAAAGGAACACAAATGTAATGTAGGATTTGATTGGTTGGGTTCTGATGACTTATAGCGTACTCGTTAAACCATTCTTGCATTGTTTTCATAAGATGTATTTATTGTTAGTATGTAATTTAGGTTCATTTTATCAGTCCATTGTTTTAGGGGATATAATCTTTTCGTAAATAGTGACAGATATTGAATATACAACAAATATGCCTAAAAATGGATTTATACCTGTTATAATAGATTATTTTTAATAGTATTCCTATATTTGAGTGCAATCAAAACAATTAAAAATGTCAAATAGTAAGCAGGAAGTAACTGATTATATTATTGTAGGGTCTGGGTTTGGGGGAAGTGTTTCCGCGATGCGTTTGTCTGAAAAGGGATATAAAGTATTGGTGTTAGAAAAAGGAAAACACTATGAGAATGCCGATTTCCCTAAGACTAATTGGAACATAAAGAAGTACCTCTGGATGCCTTTGATTAAATGTTTTGGCTTTCAGAAATTATCGTTTTTTAAAAAAGTATTTATTTTAAGTGGTGTTGGAGTAGGGGGTGGAAGTTTGGTTTATGCGAATACGCATATGCATCCGCCAGCAGCATTTTTTAAAAACAATGCATGGAGCCATTTTAAAGATTGGAAAACAGTATTAGCTCCTTTTTATAAAACAGCTAATTTTATGTTGGGAAGTACTCCCGCCAAATCGAATAATATAGACGACCAATTACTTGGGGAAGTAGCAGCGGATATGGGAAGAAAATCTTCCTATTCTAAGGTAGATGTCGGTGTGTATTATGGTGATACCCAAACCGAAGTGGATCCCTACTTTAACGGACATGGGCCTTTACGGAAAGGCTGTACGGAATGTGCGGGATGTATGGTGGGGTGTAGAGAAAATGCAAAAAACACCTTGGATAAAAATTACTTGTATTTTGCCCAAACCTATGGAGCAGAAATACAAGCAGAAACCCTTGTTGAGAAAATATCTTTTGATGAGAATACAAGATTGTATTCCGTAGAAACACATTGTAGTACTCGGTATTTTAAACGTGATAAGAAGCAGTTTAAAACCAAGGGAATTATTTTTAGTGGAGGTGTTTTGGGTACCTTAGATTTACTTTTTAAACAAAAAAACACTTATAAATCACTCCCTAAATTATCAGACACCTTGGGGGAAAACCTCCGGACTAATTCCGAATCTTTAATAGGGGTAATAAGTAAGGATATCAAATTAAATAATGGGGTCGCCATTAGTTCTGTGTTTAATCCAGATGACGATACACATATAGAATTGGTAAAGTTTCCTAATGGCTCTAGTTCGATGGTTAAAATGGCAACCTTGGCAGTAGATGCTGATAAGCCGTTGTTACGCTTGCTTAAATTTCCTGTTGAAGTTATAAAACATCCACGGCGATTTTTACGCATGATATTTGGAAGTAAATTAGCAGAAAATTCTGTCATTTTATTGGTGATGCAGTCTTTGGATAATGCCTTGAAAATGACTTGGAAAAAAGGGTTGTTTGGTCCTAGAATGAGTATTCAAGCCACCAAAGGGAAGCTCGAAGTGCCTGCTTATATTCCAATAGGCCAAAAAGTGATGCATAAGTACGCTGAAAAAGTAAATGGTTTTGGTGCCAATGCGATCACCGAAATAGGATTTAACATGAGTAGTACAGCACATATAATAGGAGGTTGTCCTATGGGTGATGATGCAGAAAATGGAATGGTAGATGACTGTTTTAATGTATTTAATTATCCCAATATGAAAATAATAGACGCTTCGATAATTCCATGTAATTTAGGCGTAAACCCAAGTTTAACCATCACCGCTTTAAGTGAATATGCAATGAGTAAAGTTCCTGATAAAAAAGGAAATACACAGGTTAAATTTGAAGCTAAAATAGCTAAAAAACCCGTTTTTTAAACCCATTGTTTCTTTTGTAATAATAGGAATATATGAGCAAAATGATGCTCACAATGCCAGGCATAAATCCCCGTATTTTCTGCAAGAGAAACATGTTCATTACCGTCTGGGTGTACAAATGTTTTTTTGAAATCATTTGGAGTCATACCTTCTAGTAAGTAGACCCACTTAGCATGTAGCGCTTGTAGGCCGTTTATGGAAAGCTGGATCGGTGCTTGTTTCGTATCGAATAGTGCTGCCCATTTTTTTTCGTTATACGTTTTTATCACGGGCTCGTCTTCTGTTAAAGCCCATTTAAAACGCGTGTAACTGTTGTGGTGACTGTCGTAACAATGGTGTATTACTTGTCTAATAGTCCATCCGTCCTTTCTGTAAACTGTATTTAGCTGGTCTTCTGATAAATGGAGCGTAAGTAGTCGTAGCTTTTCTGGGAAATTAGAGATAATGGATGTCCAGTTCTTCACGTTAGCTGCTGTAATCGTTTTAGGAATATTGGGAGTTCCAATAGGGTATCGTAATTTTTCTAGAGTGTTCATTATTTTAATCTTTTAATTATTTTTTTAACACTTCTTAAAGAGGGATTTAATTGAATCGCCATTTTGTAATTTGTCAGTGCCAAGGCAGAATCCCCATTTTTAAGATAAGCTTCTCCCAAACTGTCATATACATTATAACTGTTGGGGTGTAGTGCTGCATTAATCTTGAAATATTGGATGGCTTTTTGAATGGAATCACGACGTAATTGAGCGTAGCCTTTACTGTTCCAATGATTTTCATTAATGATGGGGCTGAGGCTGTCGTTTTTCTGAATTGATAAATAAGAAACCATTGCTTTGTCGTAATTTCCTGTGGCAAGGTACTCGAAGGCAAAGGTATAAGATACCGGTATTTTTTTGTAAATAGTAGGGATAGTATCCGTGTCTGATTTTTTTAAAACATGAATACTGATAGGGGTATCCTGTAAATTAAAGACTATTTTTTGGTTGATTTCTTTGATGTAAAATTCGGATGTGTTCATTTGTAAGGGCTGGATATTTTTTAAGCCTCCCCAGTTTAGTTGTAATTCTTTTTCTAGATAGGTTACTTGAATGTATTCATCGGCATTTAGTAAATACCTTCCTTTGGTTTTAGTGATAAATTCCTGACTTAATTCTGGAGTAGTGCATGTGGTAAACATTAGTCCCCCTATAAGAAACAAGAATGATACAGTGATTTTTTTTAGCATGTGCGTTGAATGAATGATGAAAGATACGGATTTAACATGTAAGACGATTGATCCTTAGATTTGTAACCGATTTACTGTTTTTTTATTACCATATTTACGAGCACAAAAAAAGCCCGCAAATAGCGGGCTCTTTAAAATATGTTGTTGGAATCTTATTTAACGTCCATTAATTCAACGTCAAAAATTAAGATTGCATTTGGAGCAATGACTCCACCAGCACCTTGTTCTCCATAAGCCAATTCAGAAGGGATTACAAAACGAGCTTTATCACCCACTTTTAATAATTGAATTCCTTCGTCCCATCCAGCAATTACTTGACCAATTCCTAATTTGAAATCGATTGGTTGTTTGCGGTCGTAAGAAGAATCAAATACAGTTCCATCTAATAATTGTCCTTTATAGTGTACAGATACGGTTTTGTTTTTAGCCGCTTGTGTACCTGTTCCTGCTTGTAATATCTTGTAACGTAATCCACTTGGAGTTACATCATATCCAGCACTTTCTTTTTCTAAGATTGCTTCTTGTTCTTTTTTAGCATTTGATTCTGCGTCTAAACGACCTCCTTCAAATGTTCTAAAAGCTTCGATAGCGTTAAAAGCTTCTGCATCCGCTCCAACTTTTACAATCTCTAAAGATTCTAATTTGTCATCTTGAGCAATGCTATTTACAATATCCATTCCTTCTACAACATTTCCAAAAACGGTATGTTTGTTGTCTAACCATGGAGTTTCAATATGTGTGATAAAGAATTGACTTCCGTTAGATCCAGGTCCAGAGTTTGCCATAGATAAAATTCCAGGACGGTCATGTTTTAAATCTGCGTGAAATTCATCGGCAAATTTATACCCAGGGTCTCCCATTCCAGATCCTTGTGGACAACCACCTTGAATCATAAAATCAGCAATTACTCTGTGAAAATTTAAACCATCATAAAAAGGAGTTCCTTGCTCCTTAACTTTGTTTTCCATGTTTCCTTCAGCTAAAGCAACAAAGTTACCAACTGTTCCAGGAGTCTTTTCAAATTCTAAATTTACTAAAATAGCACCTTTAGAGGTGTTAAATTTCGCGTATAATCCGTTGTTCATTGTTCTAATTTTTGTGATGCAAAGGTACGTTGTTTAAATCGTTGACCCAATTTTTTTATTGTAATTTCTTAATCAGTGTTTTAAGCGGCTAGGAATAGGTAGTTTTACTTCAACCTATCTACGATCCATTGTTTTAGATCATGAAAATTTTGTGGTGCGATACCATGTCCTACTGGATATTCTTGGTAGCTATGTTTTATATTAAGTTGCTTCAAAAAAGCAGGAGCCTTGTTTGCCCATGTAACTGGTATTACTTGGTCTACGCTTCCATGTGATATAAAGAAATCTAAATGTTGATAGTTTTTTGTCTCTATATCTTCAGGCATTAATTCCGCATTTATATGCCCGCTTAAAGCGATGATGTTTTTCACTTTCTCGGGGAAATTCAATGCTACAGAGTAACTCAATATAGTTCCTTGACTGAAACCGAATAAAAAGGTGTTTTCAGGTACACAGTTGTATTTTTCTTGAATCTGAGTGATAAATTCTCCAATGGTATTACGTGCTGCTATTGCTTCTGGAATATCAGAAAACTTACCGTCTACACCGTCAAAATTAATGGTGTACCAGGCATATGCTCCCATTCCTAAGAACATAGGGGCTTGTGCACTTATTATTAATAGTTCGTCTGGTAATTCATCTACAAACGAAAATAAATCTTGTTCGTTACTTCCATAGCCATGAAACATTAATAATAAAGGTTGTTTTGCTACCTTTATTTTAGGTTCACGTACTATATACTCTAATGCTAAATCGCTCATAATTGTAAATTAAAAAAGTCGCACTGTTTGTGCGACTTCAAAAATAGTATTTATCTATTCATTTTTTAGATTCCTTTGAACCAATCTTGAAATAAATCTCCTAATAAAGGGATTCTTTTCTCTTCCCCTTTAATACAGCCAATAAATCCGATAATCCAGAGCACGAATAAAGCAAATTGTAAAATAGACCCAATCATTCCTAAATTTAAAAAATATCCAATGGCTCCAAGACCTATTTGTAAAAGACAAAGTCCTAGCATTTGCCGTATGTGAAAAGCAGAAAAACTATTTCTCTTAGAGTTGTTCATGAAATAAGCAATCAATGTTCCTATCCAAGTGATATAACTGATAATTGCGATTGTTTTCCCTTCATTAATGTTTTGATTACTCATGTTTTTTTTTATTTAGTTAGTACGATTAGTAAAGATACATATTTAATTTTGTACTAATATGCCATTGGCAAATACTCCGTAGACCAATCCTTTTATTTCTTTGTTCAAAAAGATGGAGTTTTTAGAAGTCGAAATAATCGCTGTTTTTGTGAACGTCGAAGTAGGAGTAGGGTTGAAAAAGGTAAGGTCTGCTTTATTTCCTATTTTGATACTGTTTTCAGGGATAGAAAAACGATCTTTAGCGGTTAGTTTTTCAATGATTAGTTCGATATCCAAAACAGTATTTAATGCACCGAAGATACTCTCCAGTCCAATGGTTCCGTATTTAGCATTTTGGAATTCTACTTTCTTGTCCTCAATAGTAATAGGTTGATGATCGCTGGTAATCATATCAATAGTCCCTTCTTTTAAGCCTTCTAATAAAGCAACAATATCTGTTTGAGTTCTCAATGGAGGTCTTACTTTATTGCGACTGTCAAAGTACTGTAATTCATCGTCTGTAATGCATAAGTGATGAGCGCTTACGCTACAAGTTACGTTGAGTCCTCTACGTTTCGCATCCTTAATTAATTCCACTGATTTTTTAGTGGAAATAGTAGGAATGTGTAGTTTTCCTTGTGTGTATTCGAGTAAAAATAGATCCCTTGCTATTTGTAATTCTTCTGCCATGGCAGGAATTCCTTTTAATCCGTATTTTGTGCTATTGATGCCTTCGTGTACCAATCCGTTTTGTGCAATACTATCATCCTGTGGATAGCTCAAAAGTAATCCATCGAAATTTTGAGTGTATAAAAGACCCACTTTGAGTAAATTAGCATTGTGAATCGGTTTTTTATAATCACCAAAAGCTACTGCGCCAGAGTTTTGCATGTCATACATTTCTGCCATGTCCTTACTGGCGGATTGTTTTGTAAATGCACCAATAGGGTATAGGTTCGTTGCTGTTTTTTGTGCTTTAGAAATTAAAAATTCTACGGCCGACTTATTGTCAATTACAGGGGCACTGTTCGGGTTTACGGCGATATGAGTAAAGCCACTTTTGGATGCTGTTTTTAAACCGTTTTCTATGGTTTCTCGGTCTTCCAATCCAGGTTCTCCAAAACAAACACTCGAGTCAAACCAACCTTGTGAAATATGTAAATTGTCTAAATGGATAATGGTGTCTTCGGGAGTGGTTTTAATACCGTTTTCAATGGCGATAATCACCCCGTTTTCGATTAAAATATCTTTTGTTTGACCATCAAAAGGACTTGATTTGTCAATAATTTTTGAATTCTGTAGAATAATTCTCATAATTTGAAATATTTTAGGATAAGCATTTCAAAAAGCAAAAATACTACAGATAAACTTAAAAACCATTTAAAAAGCCAATTGATTTTTTGATTTTCCGTAAGTCTTTGGTTTACAGTTGTTATGTCGGTGTCTATTTGTAGGTTTTCCGGAAGGTTTGCGATGTTTTTAAGCGATGTATAGCTTAAGTTACTTTCGGATTTAGGATAATTAAAAGCCAATTGCCCATATTCATGAAGAGGAGATTTTAACTTAAAATGACCACTTTGTACAGGTTTATTGTTCAAAATCAGTTTTATTTTTTTAGTACTTCGTTGTTGTAAGGGGATGAATGCTTCCTGTTTATTGGAAAGACTTACTATTTCATTACTAGTTAACTGCAATGGGAGTACTACGCTTGTATTGTTTTTACCGCCTAAAGTATAATACAATTTAGGAATGGAAAAACTTTGCCTGGCAATATTGTAAAACAAGGGGACTATTAAAGAGGATTGTTGGAAATTTGATGCTTTTTCATTCAGAGGGGAAGTACAGAGATAGACGCTACCTTCTCCCTTTTTAAAAGATTCAAAAAAGGATGTTTTATTTTCTAAACCTAAGATTTGAATTCCTTTTTTTCCATGGCGACTATAGCTAGTTTTTGTAGTTGGGTACTGGAAATTAGCCACACGCTTTTTAAACACATTCTTTAAGAGTGGATGTTCATAATTGATGTCTGTAATTTTTAAAACCTGTTTATTGAGACTGTTTAAAGTACCTAATCCTAGTTGTTGAAATAACAAATTATAAGATTTTAAGGACGCTTCGGGGGAAGGTACTATGGTAAGACTTCCTCCTTTTTTTACGAACTCTAGGAGCTCGTTTATTAATGGGCTAGGGATGACATCTATTTCATGTAAAATAATACAGTGTTGCTCTGATAAAATATTATACGCCAATCCTTGTATCTTGGTTTGTTTAAAATGGAATTCGTCTTCGGTAAAAATACGGGAAAGATAAGCTCCGTTTTCTCCGATACTCAGGACATTTATTTTCTCGGGCTTAGTAATGTTGAAATAAAAAGAGTTGTCAAATGACAAGGTAGGGTCGTTCAGTTGAATTTGTCCCTTAAAATCCTTTTTAAAATCGATGTCGAAAAGTAGTTTTTGACTGAGTTTATCATCAAACTTAACACTTGTTTTTCCGATTAATCGTTTGTTATTATACAAGGAAACAGCGGTTTCATTTTCCAAGTCTTGTGAGCGAACAATGACTCCAATCTGAAGTTTAGAAAGTGATTTCTCGCTAATAAAAACACTATCTATGGAAGTGTTATGGGTAGTTTTAGGACTTAATTGTACGCAGTTGTATTGTATGCGTGAATTGGATTCAAAGTGACTCAGGTTAAAATTTTTAAGGCTTTGGAAATCAGAAATAAGGACTACGTTAATGCGTTGTGAGGGCTTATCCTTTACCAATTGATTGATTTTTAATAAAAGGGTTTTGAATTCTAAAGTACGCGGCGTATATCCGATGTCTAACAGTGTTTTTTTTAGCGCTGCATAGGAGAGGTCTTTATAACTTTTCTCGTTATTTATAAAGGATACCAGTTCGTTTTTAGGCAGTGATTTTAATAAGTTTTGAACCGCACGTGGAAGTAATTCTCCTTCGTCTCCAATTGCTTGCATGCTATAAGAATTGTCAAGGTATATCACGGTATGGTGTTGTGTGTCTTTACTGAAATTAGCTATAAAAGGTTGTGCAAAGGCTATGATCAGAAATGTAAGCGCTAACAATCGACTCGCCAAAATAAGCCATTTTTTCAAGTGGGCACTTTTTCGGGATTGCTGTTTTAGTTTTTGAAGGAACTGAACATTTGTAAAAGGTGTTTTTTTAAATCGTTGTAACTGAAACAGATGAACAATTATAGGGATGATTAAAAAAAATAAGGCGTATAGGATTTCAGGATGCTTTAATTGCATATATAGGTTTTTTACTTTTACTAGCAGCTCAAATATATGTAATACAAAAGGCATCACCAAATGAACGCTCTAAATACTTTCCTTTTATCATGTCTCCTAGGTTACGACATATAAAAGAGTCGCCTCTTTGTCAAGTTTTGGACAATCTAATATCGCATAGTCATTTGCTTTATGAAAATTGGGTCTGATAATAGAAAACGGAATCTTGTATTCAGGACGCATTTGTACTACGGTAGCACCTTTTTATTGTTTTTGTACACTTACTAAATTAGTTGTATCTTAAAAATCTCCAATAGTTACAGTTCCTTTAGTAGTTATTTTGAATGCTGATAAATTCCAATTTACAAAAGGACTGAAATATGTAATAAGCTATAATAATACCACTTATAATTTTTCTGAAATACAAGCCCCCTATAATCCTAGTAGTAGAGGGTGTTTGTAATGTGATGAGGTGTTTTTCAGGTGTTTATAGTAAAACTTGGTCAATTGAATAGAAAGGAGAAATGAGTACGGAAATATGCCGTTATGTTTTTACTGGAACCGGATTTATAGTAAATATACGCAGGAGTGAAGTAACGAAATTAAGCACTCAGAAAATTAATAATGCAACCAGTAATAAGGAATTGTTAAGTGGATTAAAAAATGGATTGTTTCAGATTAATTTGATAACTAAAGAAGGGAAAGTACACTCGAAAAAAATACTGCGTCATGAAAATTAGGTTTATAGTTTATGTATTGGTGTTGCTTTTTATTGGTTGCAATAAAAGTAATCGTGAAGATCCAATTTTAAATTCATGTAATGTACATGATTTGGGTATTACTACTAAGTGGAAGACTCAAGCACCGGGAAGTGATTATTGCATGTGCATATGGCAATGGAAAAAATCCCAAGACACCTTGTTTTTAAAATCTTCCAGTCCAGAGGGAATGAAAGATAATGATCCCGAGAAGGAATATTCATTAGATAGAATTCTTGTTTTTTTAATAGAAGATGATTGTCCAGTCCTTATCCGTCATTTTGATGATTATAACAATCAAAGTCCATTTAGTCCTGTCAATCACCCAGATGCTGTGGATGGAATTGTGGAATGGCCCGTTAATTTGGAGATACAAAAATGGGAGTGTGACAAAATAATTGTAGGGAAAAGTGTAAATCTACAAGATGGTTTTGATGATTATTATATTGGTGCTACTTTTTGGGTAGAATTTACCGAAGAATTGCGGTACGAGTAAAAACAATAATTTATTAAACAAGCTCTTTGTACAATACGTATAAAGAGCTTGTTATTTTAGCTGTTTATTTCATGTCAAAATAAGCTTTCAAAATACCAGCTGCATATAAACTAGCCACTTCTTTTGCGAATTTAGGGAAATCCAACGTAGCATTGTCATTGGCTTTATCAGAAATGGTTCTGATAATAGAAAAAGGAATGTCGTATTCATAGCATACTTGTGCCACGGCCGCTCCTTCCATTTCTACACATTGTGCTTGTGGAATATCACTTAATAATTCACTGATCTTAGTACTGCTAGAAATAAATTGATCCCCACTTAAAATAGTTCCTATACGAGCTTTTACTTGTTCCAACTTAAAAGCAGCAATAGTACTAGGATCTATATGACGTTTAAAGTCTTGTAGAAACACTGCTGTTGCTTTTAGTAATTTTTCGCTGAAAGCTGTGGTAATTCCAGCCTTATTTAATAAAGGGATGTGAAATTTCGGAAACAGGGGACTGGCATCCAAATCATGTTGGAATAAATCTCCTCCAACAATGATATCTCCTATATTTAAATCGTTTTGTAGGCCACCTGCTACACCTGTGAAGATGAGTTCTGTTAAGTTATAGTCATTTATAAGTTGGGTGGTAGTCATCGTAGATGCTACTTTTCCCCACCTCGAAAAAACTAAGACGACCTCCTTGTTAAAAAGGGTTCCAGAATAATAGGTACGTTGTCCTTTAGTAATTTTTTTTACGTTTGTCAATAATTTTAACAACGCGTCAATTTCATCGTGCATCGCACTCAAAATTCCAATTCTAGGGCTAGTGTCCATAATTATTGTATGATTAAACCGTCTTTCATTACTAATTTTCTATCTGCCATTGCAGCCAAGGCTTGGTTGTGGGTTACAATAACAAATGTTTGCCCAAATGTATCGCGAAGGGTAAAGAATAATTCATGTAAGTTTTTTGCAGCTTCAGTATCTAAATTCCCACTCGGTTCATCGGCGAAAATCACTTCAGGATTGTTAATCAAGGCACGGGCTACCGCAACACGCTGTTGTTCACCTCCAGATAATTCACTGGGTTTGTGGTGTAAGCGATGTGACAATCCTAAAAAGTCTAACAATTCCAAGGCTTTAGTTTCTGCTTCTTTTTTTGATTTTTTAGCTATAAAAGCAGGAATACATACATTTTCTAAGGCGGTAAATTCCGGTAATAATTGATGAAACTGAAATATAAAACCAATGTGATTGTTTCTAAATGCGGAAATACTTTTATCGTTGAGGTTTAATATGTTTTGTTCATTTAAACTTACGGTAGCATCCCTGTTAGGACTTGGTTTATCTAAGGTTCCTAAAATTTGTAATAGGGTCGTTTTTCCTGCTCCAGAAGGACCAACAATGGCTACGATTTCACCTTTTTTTATGTGTAAATCCACGCCTTTTAAGACTTCTAAATCACCGTAAAACTTGTGGATATTTGTTGCTTTTATCATAGAGTAAATACTAAAAAACGAAAGTACTCATTTTATAAATTATTTGCGCCAGTTTTTTATGTTATTGTAGTCTAAATAATAAATACATTTGATAGAAAACATGTTGGTCATAGGTTCGTCGAACAAGTTTTTTAAGTTTTTTCCGAAATTTAAATCGGCTAAATCATCACTTTTAAACAACGAGTTTCTGTAGATAGCAGTGAGCTGACTCCCGGGAGCAAATTCCCAAGAATAGCTCAAGTCGAAATTCCAAATATTGTAATTAATGTCTAAATTATCTTGATAAACGGAAGGTGTTAAGTCTCCTGTCTTATTCAATAATAAGAATTTATCGTCATAATTAACCGGTGACCAATAATGCCTAAACGTAAGGTTTAAGCCAGATTTAACACTGAAGTTGTACCCTGCAGAAATACTGTTTACAATGTTTTTAGAGTCTCTAGTCCCAAAAATGATTTGGCCATTTCCCAAGGTTGTAGCATAGGTTTTAGCGTTGAGAACATTTTCAAAATCTAAACCATATCGAATTTGAAATTTGTCTGTAAATCGATAGCGCGGAGCCAGTCCAAACCAATAGCCTTTCTCGGTGGTTCCAGCTCTTAAAAGACCTCCACCATTAATGTCTATTGCGAACTTTTTTCTGTAATCTGTAGAGAACCAGCCATTCAGTCGTGTGAAATGATTTTGTTTAAAATAGCGCGTAAAGTCCCCTGTACGAGGTTCGTAAAAGTCCTTACTATTGGCCAATTTCATAAAGACATTTAGTCCTAAGCTATTTCTTTTCGTGGTGTTTCCCCAGAAATTTCCACCTATAGAAGTGTGGGTGTAGGTATTGGGTTGGTCCAAGTAATTTATATTTCCCCAAATATTCATGCCGTAATTGTCAAACTTCCCGTGTGGTTTAAAGATTTTGTAAGTATACCTTCCATAATACTTTTTGTAATTATTTTGCCTGTAATAACCCAGATCATTGATGTTGTAGGTGTCATTGACCTTGGATAGGCCTAATTCATACTGGTGATTTCCACTAGATTTACCCATACTTAGATCGGCATAAAACCCGGTAGTATTCGCTCCGTTTTCTCTGATGTTACTCAACTTGAAACTACCATCTATAAAATGAGTGTTTTTCTTGTTTAGGATATTAAACAATAGGGCTGTAACGTTGGCATCACGAAAATGTCCTTCTCTAGTTACATTGGTGTTTACTAAAGTTACGGAAGAGGTCTTGTTAAATTGTTGGTCCAACACAAGTACATTGTAGTTGCTAAATGGTGCGGTTACAATGCTGCGAACCGCTTTTGTGTCCATGTTGGTAATTCTGGCATATGTTTTTTCGGTAATCGCGTTAAAAACACCAATTCCTAGGTTCCCTTTGGTACGTCCAGAAATTTTGATGGCATTGAGCATGTCTACTTTATCAGGGTTGTCTATGGTTTCATTTTCTCCTACCATGTTTGCGGCGTCATTGTGCCCAATAGGTGTATTCCCAATCCGTCGTGAATAAAAGAGACGTCCTTTTCCGAACAGTTCCGTTCCTTCGGTAAAAAAAGAGCGTTGTTCTGAATAGCGCTGTTCAAAGGGACCTAAGTTTAAGACGGTATCGTCAAAGGCTGTCTGTCCAAAATCAGGTATCAATGTAGCATCTAGTGTAAAGCTTTCGTTTATTCCATATTTTAAATCCAGTCCTACACTGTAACTGAGATCGTTTTCTCCATCAAAACTACTACTTGTAATAGAGGTGTAAGGAGAAAAACTAAGTCTTATGGGAGGTTTAATATTACTTATTCCTGTGATCTCTCCAGCATATTGCGTGAATAAACTAGAGCTCTTATCTATATAATTCCAAGTAAATTGCTGATTGGTACTTTGTATTTTACGGTGAATATTCATTCCCCAAGTCTGTGTATTGGTATTGGAAAACCGAAGGGCTGAATACGGTATTCTTATTTCTACCACCCAGCTATCATCATTCATTTGGATGGCGCTTTCCCAAACGGCATTCCAGCTCCAATCTTCTCCATCGGTCGTGACTTTTGCATCACCTTGAGTTCCCGCACTGGTGACTAGAAACTCTGTGTCGTTCTGTCCATCATTATTAGGATTGATACTAATTAAAAAAAAATCGGCATTCCCTATATTGTCCCTTGTGGTTTCCTGTGTAGGGATACTCGTAGGGTCGTGGTCGTACAGAACTGCTCCAAAATAGATGGCGTCATCATCATACACAATTTTAACAACCGTTTTTTTATCCGTTTCTGGGTCGCCGTCTCCAGGTTTAAACATGACAAAGTTTTTAGCCTCATCTGCACCCAACCAAAATGCTTCGTTTAACTTTCCATCGATGGTAACGGGAGTTTTTATACGGGTCGCATGAACGGTTTTCTTTTTAATGTCCTGAGCGTGAAGTGAAAGTGTAAGAATTAATGCAGTCAGCATCGTTAAAGTTCTCATGAGTAATTTTTTTTATGCTAATTTATTAAGGAAACGTTAATAGTGCTCCTAAATAATTGTTAAATCAAATTAAAGACCGTTAAAAAGAGGATTTGTTACAATTATGATAAGTTTTTCGAAAAAAAATTAAATTTTACATTAGGATTGTTACATTTGTCTTTATAATAGCAAAATTGACTCTAAATGAATTTACACGAATATCAAGGAAAAGAATTGCTGAATAGTTTTGGCGTTCGTATCCAACGCGGAATTGTTGTTGACAGTTCTGAGAAAGCGGTTGCGGCTGCAAAACAATTAACGGAAGAAACGGGAACCGGATGGTGGGTTATAAAGGCTCAAATCCATGCAGGTGGTCGTGGGAAAGGTGGAGGTGTTAAATTGGCTAAAAACCTAGAAGAAATTGCATCGATTTCTAATGATATTATTGGAATGATGTTAATTACACCGCAAACACCACCAGAAGGGAAGTTTGTAAACCAAATATTGGTTGCAGAAGACGTGTACTACCCTGGTGAAAATGAACCAAATGAGTATTATATGTCGGTTTTATTAAACCGTGCAACGAGTAGAAATATGATCATGTATTCTACCGAGGGAGGGATGGATATTGAAGCAGTTGCAGAAAATACTCCACACTTAATTTTTACGGAAGAGATCGATCCTTTATTGGGATTATTGCCTTTTCAAGCACGTAAAATAGCCTTTAACCTAGGCTTGTCTGGTGGAGCAATGAAAGAAATGGTGAAGTTTGTAACTTCCCTATATACAGCCTATGTGAAATCGGATGCGTCTTTATTTGAAATCAATCCAGTATTAAAAACTTCGGATGACAAGATTTTAGCAGTTGATGCAAAAGTTTCTATAGATGACAGTGCTTTGTTCCGTCATAAAGACTTGGCTGCTTTACGTGATTTACGTGAAGAAAATGCCATTGAGGTAGAAGCAAATGAAGCAGGATTAAACTACGTAGATTTAGATGGAAATGTTGGATGTATGGTAAACGGAGCTGGATTGGCGATGAGTACTATGGATTTAATTAAGCAATCTGGAGGGGAACCAGCTAACTTTTTAGATGTTGGAGGTACAGCAGATGCAAAACGTGTTGAATTGGCCTTTAGATTGATATTAAGAGATCCTAATGTGAAAGCTATTCTCGTAAATATCTTTGGAGGTATTGTACGTTGTGATCGTGTTGCTCAAGGGGTTATAGATGCCTTTAAAAATATGGGTGATGCTATTAATGTGCCTATTATTGTACGTTTACAGGGAACAAATGCCGTGGAAGCTAAACAATTATTGGACGACAGTGGTGTGGATTTAATTTCTGCAACTGAATTCCAAGAAGCTGCAGATAAAGTGCAAGAAGTATTGTCTAAATAAGACAAAATACATATTTAATAAAAGCCAAACTTGTGTGATGCATGAGTTTGGCTTTTTTTTGTTATTAGATTTAGGAGTCAAGAATCAGGACATAGGACTCAGGATTCGATTGGATGAGGTTGGTTAAAGGGGAGCGTATTTTATTTCAGTAATGTCACGCAGTCTTGTTTCTTGTGTCAAGAACGTCCTACGTCTTTTTAAATAGACTTAGGAATCAAGAATCAGGACATAGGACTTGTGGTTCGGATGGATGAGGTTGGTTAAAAGGGAGCGTATTTTATTTCGGTAATGTCAAGCAGTCTTGTTTCCTGTRTCAAGAACNWYYYKWSKYYTTTTTAAATAGACTTAGGAGTCAAGARTCAGGACATAGGACTYRKGATTCGRTTGSATGAGGTTGGTTAAAGGGGAGCGTATTTTATTTCGNTAATGTCAAGCAGTCTTGTTTCCTGTGTCAAGAACGTCCTACKTCTTTTTTRAWTAGACTTAGGAGTCAAGARTCAGGACATRGGACTTGTGATTCGGWTGGATGAGGTTGGTTAAARGGGAGSGKRTTTTATTTCGGTAATGTCAAGCAGTCTTGTTTCCTGTRTCAAGAACGTCCTACGTCTTTTTAAATAGACTTAGGAGTCAAGARTCAGGACATAGGACTTGTGATTCGGTTGGATGAGGTTGGTTAAAGGGGAGSGKRTTTTATTTCGGTAATGTCAAGCAGTCTTGTTTCCTGTGTCAAGAACGTCNYYWSKYYTTTTTAAATAGACTTAGGARTCAAGARTCAGGACATAGGACTTGTGATTCGATTGGATGAGGTTGGTTAAAGGGGAGCGTATTTTATTTCGGTAATGTCAAGCAGTCTTGTTTCTTGTGTCAAGAACGTCYTRYGTCTTTTTTAAATAGACTTAGGAGTCAAGAGTCAGGACATAGGACTTGTGATTCGGTTGGATGAGGTTGGTTAAAGGGRRSRKRKTTTNATTTCGGTAATGTCAAGCAGTCTTGTTTCCTGTGTCAAGAACGTCYTMYGTCTTTTTNAAATAGACTTAGGAATCAAKAATCAGGACATAGGACTTGTGATTCGRWTGGATGAGGTTGGTTAAARGGGNGCGTATTTTATTTCRGTAATGTCAAGCAGTCTTGTTTCYTGTGTCAAGAACGTCTTGTGYCTTTTTTAAATAGACTTAGGARTCAAGAATCAGGACATAGGACTCAGKRTWYGWYYSKRKKANNGGTTGRYYAMWKRRAKMRRRRATYTWWKAWMGSWAATKTCAARMARYYWYGWWWMCWKYRTCRWNATAGYSMTRCRTYTAGTTCACAGCAATGTCAATCAGTCTTGTTTCTTGTGTCAAATAGTCCTAGGTCTAGTTCACCGCAATGTCAATCAGTCTTGTTTCCTGTATCAAATAGTCCTATGTCTTTCCAAAACACTGCTCAACTAATTTCTACGCACAAAAAAAGCCCCAAAATTAATTAGAGCCTTCTCAATGCGTTTTAAAGCGGATTAGATGTCTTCGAAACTTACATCTGTGAAACTTGCTGTATCGGCTGTTTCTAGTACTTCTTGAGCTTGTTTCTTGTAGTCTTTTTGATGTCTTTCAGAAATCACTTCCGTTCCTTTTTCATTGATGATAAAATCGGTGGCGGCTGCTAACATTTCTTTAAATTCAGCAAAGTCCTCTTTGTATAAATATATTTTATGTTTCTTGTAATGGAAAGTTCCATCATCATGAGTAAACTTCTTACTCTCAGTAACTGTTAGGTAATAATCATCAGCTTTCGTAGCTCTTACATCAAAAAAGTAAGTTCTTCTTCCTGCTCTTAGAACTTGAGAAAAAATCTCCTCTTGCTCCATATGTTCTTTTTCGCTCATAATATTAGGTCTATTAAATAAATCAATTAGGTTAGATTGAGTCACAAATCTAACGAAAAAATATTTAATTACTCTTCTTTTTCTAAAAGTTGTTGCTCGTAAAGGTTTTTGTAGTATCCGTCCATGCTTAGGAGTTGGTTGTGAGTTCCTTGTTGTAGTATTTGTCCGTGTTCTAGTACGATAATTAGGGCAGCATTTTTTAAAGAAGAGATTCTATGACTTACGATTAAGGTCGTTTTATGCTGACTAACGGTATATAAGTTTCTCAAAATGATTTCTTCTGTTTTTGTGTCTACCGCAGAGAGACAGTCATCAAAGATCAGTATTTCAGGATCTTTAATTAATGCTCTGGCTATAGATACCCGTTGTTTCTGGCCACCAGACAATGTAACACCTCGTTCTCCAATAAATGTATTGTAGCCGTTTTTAAAAGCGATGATGTTCTCATGAATATAAGCATTGCGAGCCGCTCGCTCTATGGTTGCATCTGAAGCGTTTTCCAAACCAAAACTAATATTGGTTTTAATGCTGTCAGAAAACAAAAATGAGTCCTGTGGAACCACACCTATTTGTTCTCGAAGTGAATTTAGGTTCACTTCTTTAATAGGGAGCTTGTCCATGTAGATGGTTCCTTCAGAAACATCATAGCTACGTGTAATCAAATTTATAAGAGTTGATTTTCCCGATCCAGTTTTTCCTAGAATTCCTACAGTTTGCCCTTTTTCTATTTTTAAATTGATATTCTTAAGTGCCGTGATATTTGTATCATCATAGGTGAAGCTGACATTCTTAAATTCTATCTCTCCTTTTAAATCATGTTTTTCAATAGCTGTATTTTCAATTTCTGGAGTATGTTTTAAAAATTCATTAATTCTGTTTTGAGAAGCTTCTGCTTGCTGGATGATTGAGGTAACCCATCCGACCACTGCGACAGGCCAGGTAAGCATGTTTACGTACATAATAAATTCAGCAATCACTCCAATGGTGATTTCACCAGCGATATACCGAAGTCCTCCAATATAAATAACCAATATATTACTGAGTCCAATGAGTAATATCATCAAAGGAAAGAATAAGGCTTGTGCTTTAAATAAATTAATATTCTTGTTTTTTGTCTCTTCAGTAAGTGCTGAAAATTCTGCAATCGATTTCTTTTCAATGCCATAGGATTTTAAAATACTGATTCCAGAAAATGTTTCTTGGGCATTGATGGTTAATTTGGATAAATACTGTTGTACAATGGTACTTCTAGAATAAATGACCCTGCTTAGTATATAAATAGATAATGAGAGTAGCGGGAGTGGTAGTAGGGTGTAGGCTGTTAAAACAACATCTATTTCTAGCATTTTAATAATTGCTACTATAAAAAGCATCAGCATATTTATAGTGTACATTAAGGCAGGACCAAAATACATGCGTACTTTGCTTACATCTTCACTAATACGGTTCATTAAATCACCCGTACTGTTTTTTTTGTAAAAATTAACACTTAGCCTTTGATATTGATCGTAAATTTCGTTTTTAAGGTCAAATTCTATGAGCCTAGAAGTGACAATAATGAGCTGTCGCATTAGAAAAGTAAAGCCTCCAGCAAGTAAAGTAGCGCCAATGATGAGTAATATGTTTGTAAAAAGGGCTTCTTTTACTATTGCTAAATCAGTAATGAGCCCGGTGCGATACGCATCGGCCTTGTCTATAGAGTTCCTAATCAAGGGAGGGACTAACAGGGATAAATACTTGGAGCAAACGGTAATAAAGACTCCGAGTAATAAGCGATATTTATATTTAAAAAAATATTTATTTAGGTATTGTAGTGCTTTCATTTAGTAGCGGTAGTATCAATTTATTTAAGGCACGAATATACGGGTTTTATCACGAATCAAATAAGTTTTAAAATACATTTAGTTCTGATAAAATAATAGTACTTTTGCCAAAAATTAAGACTAACAACTAGTTTCAAAAAAGTTCTTTAGATGATTAATAGACGACACATAAGAGTAAAGGTAATGCAAGCAGTTTACGCCATGCACCAATCCCAAAATGATGACCTGATAAGAGAAGAAAAATTATTAAAACTTAGTGTTGATAAAATGCAAGACATGTATGTGTTGCTTTTAAGTATGTTAGTTGAAGTAAGAGATATGGAACGCATCTTTTTAGAGGTGTCTAGTAAAAAAATCCTTGCGACTAAAGAAGAAAAAAATCCCAATGTTAAATTTATTAATAACAAAGTAATTCAATTATTGAACGAAAGTAATTCACTTGCGTTGTTTATTGATGAACACAAGTTAAATAACTGGTATTTGGATACGGCCTATGTAAAAGACATCTGGAAAACCATGAAAGAAAGTGATTTTTACATCGCTTACATGGCTAATGAGAAAGATAGCTTTGAATTGGACAAAGAATTTATCGTGCGTTTGTTTAGAGAAATTGTAGCTCCTAATGAAAAAATCGCTGATTATTTTGAAGATAAAAACATTAGCTGGGTAGATGATATTCCGTTTGTAAACACTTGGGTTGCTAAAACTTTAAACCAATTAACGCCTTTAAAAGGTATTTATATCGGGAGTTTATACAAGGACGAAGATGATCAGAAATATGTGTCAGATTTGTTTAGGAAAACGGTATTGAACGACCGTATGTTAAGCGAAGAAGTAGATCAGAGAACTCCGAACTGGGATATGGATCGTATTGCAGATGTAGATTTAATTTTAATTAAAATGGCCATTTGTGAATTTTTAAAATTCCCTTCCATTCCTACGCGTGTTACAATTAATGAATACATAGAAATTGCGAAGGATTATTCTACCGAAAAAAGCAGCTTTTTCATCAATGGAGTTTTAGATAAAATTTCAAAAGAATTTGAGAAGTCAAAAAGACTTAATAAAATAGGTAGGGGATTGTTATAAATTTTCTACTTTTACGAAATAATTTTTAAAAAAAGAAGCCTTATGAAAAAAATGATTTTCCCTGTGGTAGCTTTAATGAGTATTTCGTTATTGTTTTCTTGTAAGCAAGAATCTGCCTTAGCAAAAGTAAAAACAGAAAACGTTGCAAAAGCGGAAGCTCGCGACGAAAAAATAAGTGAAGGTATTCCTGTAATTGAATTTGATCAACGTGCCTATGAATTTGGAACGGTAGACGAAGGAGATATTATAGAAGGTGTTTTTAAAATCACGAATAAAGGTACTTCTGATTTAGTGATTTTATCAGCAAAAGCAAGCTGTGGATGTACAGTTCCTTCTTGGCCGAAAACCCCTATTAAACCAGGAGATACGGCAGAATTGTCATTCAAATTTAATACAAGAGGGAAACCGAATAAACAAAATAAATCTATTACAATCAAGTCCAATGCTGAGAAAACTACAGAAGTTTTACGTATTAAAGGATTTGTAACACCAAAGCCGAAAAAGGCAGTAAAAAAGTAACATAAAAACTCAAATAATAAATGTTTACAATAATTTCTTTAGCATTAGATACAGAAGGATTAATGGGAATGCTTCCATTCGTACTTATGTTCGTAGTAATCTATTTTTTCATGATTCGTCCACAAATGAAACGTCAGAAAAATGAAAAGAACTTTCAACAAACCATTAAAAAAGGTTCGAAAGTAGTCATGACAAGTGGTATTCACGGTAAAATATTAGATTTCGTAGAAAGTGATAATACAGTGATTATAGAAACAGGAGCAGGAAAAATTAAATTTGACCGTGCTGCTATTTCGATGGAAATGAGTAAAATATACGCTCCAGTTGTAGCGAAAAAATAGGATACTTATATTTTCTTATAGAAATGTCTTAAAAGATATTCTATCATATTGCAAAAGCAATGGATAGGTTTCTTTTAAGACATTTTTTTTTTGTAATTTTAACGTATAATATCACTCATTTTAAATAAATTCTATTGAAAAAAAAGGTAGCTAGCTCATTGGCTTTTTTAAAAAACGACAGGAGCGTACGAGTATTCTCAATTTTTCTAGTGCTTACCACTATTATATGGTTCTTAATAGAACTCTCTAAAACCTATAGTAGTACCGCCTATATAAAAATTGATTATAAGAACTTATCTAATACTCAAATTTTACAAGAAGCACCTTTGGATAGGATAGAGGTGGCGTTGAGGTCCTCTGGATTCAATTTAATGAGCTACCAATTGTTTTCGAAAAAAGTAACCTTGGATTTAACCGATGCTATTTATAGCCGGGGAGACAGACATTTTGTGTTATTGAATAATCACCAATTGGAGATTGGAAGTCAGTTGTCTTCTGGGACCGAATTGTTGCGTTTTAACAGAGATACCATCTTTTTTGAATTGGGAGCAACGGTCTCAAAAAAAGTACCTGTATTGTTAGCATTGGATATCAGTTATAAGCCAGGGTATAATCTAATGAGCGATATTGAGATGCAGCCAGACAGTGTACTCATTACCGGGCCTGAGAAATATATAGATACCATACAGCTTTTGAGAACAAAAAGCATACAGCTCACCGATGTTTATGAGAATGTAAATCAAGCCATTTCTATACAGACAAATCAGGAAGTAACTGCAATAAGTTATGGTGCTCTTGGGGTGAATGTGACAGCAGTTGTAGAGAAAATTACCGAAGGGAAACTCACAATTCCAGTTCATATAATAAATGTTCCCTCAGAAATAAGTGTCACTACTTTTCCTAAAAATATTGATATCGTGTTTCAAGTAGGACTGTCTAATTTTAAGGAAATTAATGAAAAGTCCTTTGAAATTGTTTTTGACTATAACACATATCTAAAAGATCCATCATTGGTGTATTTATTGCCGATTGTACGTTCAAAAAGTAGCTTAGTGCGTTCTGTAGAAGTTAAACCAGGCAAAGTTGAATTTTTAATTCAAAAGAAATGATCGTCGTAGGACTAACAGGAGGTATAGGAAGTGGAAAAACAACCGTATTAGGGATGTTTGAAGCAAAAGGAATCACTACTTACAATGCAGATTTAGAGGCGCGTAAACTTATGAATACCTCTGCTGAAATAAGAACGGAAATCCACACTGTTTTTGGTAGTGAATCCTATATAGGGAAGGAGCTCAACAGACCATATATTGCCAGTATTGTATTTGCTGATAAAGAAAAATTAGCGGCCTTAAATGCGATCACCCATCCGAGACTTCACGCTCATTTTAAAGACTTTGTAAAGGCAGCAACAGGAGCGTATATAGTATACGAGGCGGCTATATTATTAGAGTCAGAAGGACATAAGTTATGTGATTATATTATTACGGTCACTGCGGCTACTGAAAAAAAAATAAATCGAATTCAATTGCGTGATGGTATGACTGTTGCAGAGATAACCGCTCGTATGAATAATCAAATGTCGGATACCTTGAGGATAGCGAAGTCCGATTTTGTAATTCAGAACCATACCGTGTTGGCTACCCAAGAACAAGTAAATACCTTAGATGTCTTGCTATTGGATTTAAGTATTGCTAAATAAGTTCTTAAATTCATGTTAAAGAACCATTTTTGATGTTAATATTGGTTAAAAAAGCGTGGTGTAAATGTTAAAATATTAAATTTGATGCATGGGTAAAAAAACATTTTTCCTGATTAGTTTTCTAATGAGTATTGCCTTAATAGGGATTATTTTTGTGCAGGTCAGTTGGATTAAAAACACATTAGATATTCGTGAAAAACAATTTTCTAGCGATGTGAAATTCGCCTTGGCGAATGTTTCTCAAAATATTACACAAAGAGAATTTGATGTTTATTTTAAAAAATTCTCGAAACTAGTAGAAACAGAGGATAAATACAAAACTTCGGATATTAGAAATTTCGTTTTTGAACAGATAGACACGGTAAATAATCAGCGTTTTATCTATTCGAGAAGTATTTTAGAGGATAATTATAAAATTCCAACGGACTTTTTTGAGGATGATTCAATCAACTTTAAAAAAATATACAGTAAAGAGGAAGTCATTGTTTTTAGTCATATCCATACAGATGGTGATTTGTCCTTAGAAACACCTTCGGAACGTTTTGTGAAAGTGGGGCGTTTTGATGCGTCAGAAAAGGCAGAATTCCTCAGTGTTATAGAAGTCATGGTGTCTCGTCTTCCTGTTAATATGAGGGTGAGTAATAGACAACTTAGTTTAGAACTAGATAAAGAACTAAAAAAAAGAGGGATAGAAACCAATTTTAAATACGGTATTTACAGTAACGGTTTGGCTACAAAGGTGAAGTCTGGCTATTTTAGAAAGGAAGCAGGGAAAAGTTATCAAATACCCATGTTTACAGATAGTGAGGGAGCGAGTAATTACGATTTGTTTGTGAGTTTTCCATCCAAAGAAAAATATATAGTATCGTCTATTCAACGTAATTTAATACTGTCTATATTTTTTATTTTAATCATTATTATCACCTTTATAACGGCATTGTATCAATTGATAAAACAAAAGCAAATTTCCGAAATAAAGACTGACTTTATCAACAATATGACCCACGAGTTTAAAACTCCAATCGCCACTATAAATTTGGCCTTAGACGCGATTAAAAACCCTAAGGTGATCAATGATACAGAGAAAATACTCCGCTATGTTAAAATGATTCGAGAGGAAAATAAACGAATGCATGCACAAGTAGAAAATGTATTGCGGATTTCTAAGTTGGAAAAAAACCAATTGGATATCACAAAGGAAGCCGTAGATATGCACGATTTATTAGATGATGCCTTGTCACATACCCATCTATTATTAAAAGAAAGAGAAGGCAGGATTCAGTTACATTTGGAAGCGGTGTTGTCAGAGTTTTTAGGGAATTCATTTCATTTTACTAATATTATCGTAAATATGTTGGATAATGCCATTAAATATTCGCCAGAGCCTCCTGTAATAGATGTGTACACAGAAAATACGGCGAAATATATAATTATAAAAATAAAAGATCAAGGTATAGGAATGAGCAGTGCTGTTCAGAAAAATATCTTTAAAAAATTCTATCGCGAAGAGACGGGAAACATTCACAATGTAAAAGGTCACGGACTAGGATTAGCATATGTTAAAAAAATAGTAGAGATACACCAAGGAAGTATTCATGTAGAGAGCGAAAAAGGAAAAGGAAGTACGCTTATTGTGAAAATTCCGTTAATATAAAAAGAATTGATTATGAGTAAAAAAAGAATTTTATTGGTAGAAGACGATCCAAATTTCGGAACGGTATTAAAAGATTATTTAGCCTTAAATGACTATGACGTAACTCTTGCAAAAGACGGTTTAGAAGGGCTTATTATGTTTAAAAATGACGAATATGATATTTGTATTTTAGATGTAATGATGCCAAGAAAAGATGGTTTTTCACTAGCAAAAGACATACGATCTACCAACACGGAAATTCCAATCATCTTTTTAACGGCAAAAACCATGAAAGAAGATGTCCTAAAGGGATATCAAGCAGGAGCAGATGATTATTTAAATAAGCCATTTGATTCGGAAGTTCTTTTGTATAAAATTAAAGCAATTATACAGCGTAAACATTCCGGGAATAGTTTGGAAGAAGAGCGTTTTGAGTTTACTATCGGTAAATTTGAGTTTAATTCTAAATTGAGACACTTAATATTTGATAAGGAACACACTCAAAAATTATCTCCTAAGGAAAACAAATTATTGAAAATGTTGGCTTTACATAAAAATGACTTAATGCCTAGAGAATTGGCCTTGACAAAGATATGGAGAGATGATAACTATTTCACCTCTAGGAGTATGGATGTTTATATTGCCAAGCTTAGAAAATACTTAAAATTAGATTCAGGAGTGGAAATATTAAATATTCACGGAGAAGGATTTAGACTGATTGACAAAAGTTAATTTTTAAAGACACGTACTTTAAATTGAGAAAAAAAAGTCTGCATAGGCAGACTTTTTTTTATGGGTAATATATTGTAATTTGCATCTAAAATATTTAAGAACTAATGGCGAAATTCATAAAATTATACGAAGAAAATCCGAACGATCGCGAGATCGAAAAGATCGTAACAATTCTAAGAAAAGGTGGTCTTATCATCTTTCCTACAGATACTATTTATGGATTGGGTTGTGATATTACGAATACAAAAGCCATGGAAAAAGTGGCGCATTTAAAAGGAATAAAACTAGCCAAAGCCAATTTTTCATTTATTTGTCACGATTTAAGTAATTTATCAGATTTTGTAAAACAAATAGATACACCTACCTATAAAATATTGAAAAAAGCCTTGCCTGGGCCTTATACTTTTGTGTTGCCGGCGAGTACTAAATTACCGAAGGCTTTTAAGCATCGTAAAACGGTTGGGATTCGTGTTCCTGATAATAATATAATTAGAACCTTAGTAAAAGCTCTAGGGAATCCTATTGTATCTACCTCTATAAGAGACGATGATGATGTGGTTGAGTATACGACAGATCCAGAATTGATCAATGAAAAATGGGGAAATATTGTCGATGTAATTATTGACGGTGGTTATGGTGATAATCAAGCCTCTACAGTGATCGATTTATCACAAGACGAAATAGAAATTATCCGAGAAGGAAAAGGGAGCATTGACTTTTTATAAAAAAACTAATATGAGCGTTGATAAGCAAGATTTTCTTACGGAGTTTTCAAAAAAAAACATTTCAAAACAAACAATTTTTAGGACTGTTTTTGCTGCCTTAGTATTATTTGTTATTGGTGGTTCTACGGCCTACATGGCTGCAGAAACAGCGAATGGATATTCCAGTGTTTTGTCCTATATTTCTGGATGGTGCGGATTTACTTGTCAACTATTAATACTTCTTATGGTATTTGCTTGGGTATTTAATTTGCGGTTCAAAAAAAAGAAATAACAATACCTATTTTAAGTTTAAAATAGGACTATTGGACATAGAATCTTTGTGGAAGGACACCAGGAAATAACAGCTAATAGGCTTGTGTTTTTTAATGTTTAATTTCCATGATTAAATTAGTACGCTATACTATTCTCTGTGTTCTCACCATTAATCCCTCATATCTAATCTCTTTTTACCTTTTACAAAATAATCCCAAACAATACTTTTAGTGAGGTAATAATTGGTTTTTTGATTCGTAGCGTGTCGTTTTTTAAGCATAGAAGAAAGCATCGTGTAAAATCCAAAATGTGCTCTAATAATCGCAAAAGTATGACGCGGTTTTAATTCCATCATAAATTTCACTCCTGCAATTCCATCTAACACAAGCCTGGTGAAAATTAAGAGGAGCATTCCTTTTTTAGGCGTGTTTTTCACCAAATTACACAAGCTGTTTCTGAAATTTAAATACGTTTTTTGAGGGTTTAGTTCGTTTAATGTAGCGCCTCCTACATGGTATACCGTACTCTGGCCGTTATAATAAATAGAAAGACCTAAGTTTTGAGCACGCCAGCAAAGGTCTATTTCTTCTTGATGTGCAAAATAATCTTCGTCAAAACCTCCGAGTTGATGAAACACTTCGTTTGTAATAAAAAAACAAGCACCTGAAGCCCAAAATATGGGAAGAATGTCATTGTATTGCCCCTGATCTTTTTCGATGCTACTAAATACACGTCCTCTACAAAATGGATACCCATATTTATCTATAAATCCACCTCCCGCACCAGCATATTCAAACAATTCCTTTTGTTTGAAATCCAGTATTTTAGGCTGTATAATTGCAATTTCTTTACGAGATAAATACATTTCCAGAATTGGAACCAACCAATTTTCGCTTACTTCAATGTCTGAATTCACCAAGGCGTAAATTTCTTCTTTTACGAATGGTAAGGCATCGTTATATCCTTTTGCATATCCTCCGTTACTACTGTTTTGAATAATGCTTATTGTGGGGTAATGTTTTTTGATAAAAGTAATGGATTCATCCGTAGACGCATTGTCTGCTACATAAATAGTGGAGTAGGCGGGGTCACTGTATTTTACAATGCTAGGTAAGAATTTTTCTAAGAGTTGTTTTCCGTTCCAATTTAATATAACAATGGCAATATTCATCTAAAAAAAGTTTTCTCAAATGTAGGGTTAATTTTAGCCGTTTTACAGCGATTAGCTCAAGATTATTTCTTTTTAAATTCTGGGATATCTCGTAAGAATTCATAACATTTTTTTTCGAAATTTTGACGACAGTAATAATGGAACATACCGTTGGTTACGATTAAGTACGGTGCTTTTAATTCCATATTATAACGGGCTATTTGGTCAAAAACATGTTGAGAAATTTTAATGGACGGCGCTTTACATTCTACAATTATTTCAGGGGTTCCTTGCCTGTTGTAAATGACAATATCTGTACGCTTGGTACGTGTATTTACCTTGAGTTGTTTTTCTACAGCAATCAGTGAAATAGGATATTTTTTTTCCTGGACTAAGTAGTGAATATAATGTTGACGTACCCATTCTTCAGGGGTTAAAACAATATATTTTTTTCGAACGATATCAAAAATTAACAGCTTATTTTCGCTACTTTTGACCTTCAGTTTATACGGTGGTAAATTCAACTGCTGCATGGCACAAAAATGCTAATTTTTTTTGATAAATGAACGACTTAAATCAAATTATTGGAGATATTAAAAAAGGAGATATCAAACCTGTTTACTTAATATCTGGGGATGAACCTTATTTTATTGATGAAATTTCTGATTATATAGAAAAAAACATACTGTCTGAGGATGAAAAAGGTTTTAATCAGATGGTGATGTATGGAGGAGATGCAGAAGTGATGGATATTGTTTCCAATGCCAAACGTTTTCCAATGATGGCAGAAAGGCAAGTGATTATTGTAAAAGAGGCACAAGAATTGGCGCGTAGTATTGAGTCTTTAGCAAGCTATGTGGAAAATCCTCAAACAACGACCATGTTGGTCTTATGTTATAAATACAAAAAACTAGACAAGCGTAAAAAGTTGTATAAAGTCATTAAAAAGAACGGCGTTATTTTTGAGGGAAAGAAAATGTACGACAATCAGATTGGAGATTGGATTCGAAAAGTATTGTCAGATCATGATTATGGTATCGAGAATAAAGCGGTACAAATGCTGGTAGAGTTCTTAGGGACGGATTTGAGCCGTATTTTTAATGAATTAGAGAAATTGATGGTTATTTTACCTGTCAAGACTACCATTAGTGACCAAATTATAGAAGACAATATTGGGATTTCTAAGGACTTTAATAATTTTGAATTGCGAAAAGCTATTGGGAATAAAAATGTATTATTGGCCAATCAAATAATTAATTACTTCAGTCAAAATCCAAAAAATAATCCTTTGGTAATGACGATTTCTTTATTAAATAGTTTTTTTACACAACTGTTTATGTACCACGCATTAAAGGATAAATCAAGGCCTAATGTTGCAGTTAAGCTTAAAATAAGCCCTTATTTTGTCGCTGACTACTCAGATGCTGCTAGAAATTACCCAATGCGAAAAGTATCTCAAGTTATCTCGGTATTAAGAGAAGCTGATTTAAAAAGCAAAGGTGTAGGTGCCAATGCACTTCCTCAAAGTGATTTATTAAAGGAGTTATTATTTAAAATAATGCACTAATAAGGGACATATACCTTCGAAATAATAATTTCGATGTCTTTGTCGCTCGTTGGAGGTTTTCCTTGAAACAACCATGTATTTATACACAATCGCTCATTTCCTGCAGATGGGTTATACGCTCCTTTATAAGTCCATCTACTGATGAGTAATTCTTCCGAAGGCAATGTCGGTGCATGTCCATGGTAACTTTCAAAGTTAATACCTGCTGGAGTCCATTCTATGATATGTGTAGAATGTGTTCCATTTAAATGTAAAGGAAATGTTTTTTTATTAATCGATGTAGCTGGTTTTTCTTGCACCGTATAAGAGCCTACATCGTTGCTTGGGTTTCCAAATCGTGTAAATTCAATCGCTAATTTTTTGTCATCTTTTTCGTAGGTGAATAAATCGAGAACAACATTAGCATCCAATGCTTCTACATTTGTCGCAACGTAAAATATATATTTACCATAGCCAAAAGATTTTTGAGTACTTATTTCTGCTGCATGCCAAATACCTGCAATTTTTCTAATTTTTAAATGAAGCTGTCCTTGAGTATCTATAAAAACACTTCCTTCGGAACTAGACCAATTATTTGGCCCTGGACTTTTTTCCATGGCTTCACGTACTTCCCATTTTATGTCGGAAAAAGAAATAATGCGTTTTGGATTATCTCTATCACTTTGACAAGAGAATGTGATGGCAGTAATACATAGTAAGGTGTAAAATATTTTTTTCATAACAATGTTGTTTTTCTAGTCTACTTTTACGCGGTTTTCACGATTTGCTAATTCCCAAGCTGTAAAAAAGACTAATTTAGTGCGCTTTTCTAGTACTTTAAAGTTTATTCTATCCACTGTATCGCTTTCCTTGTGATAGTCCTTGTGAGTACCGTTAAAATAGAAAATTATTGGTATTCCGTTTTTTGCAAAGTTATAATGGTCAGATCTGTAGTAAAATCGATTTGGATCGTTCGCGTCATCATAAGTGTAATCCAAACTCAAGTGGGTGTTTTTTTTATTGACTTGTTCCGAAATGGACTTTAATTCTTTACTTAGTTTTTCTGAGCCTATTACATATACAAAATTAGGGTTTGTCTTATGGGCGTCATCCACACGTCCTATCATGTCTATATTTAAATTGGTGACTGTATTTTTTAAAGGGAATATAGGATGTTGAACATAGTATTTAGAACCGAAAAGTCCGATTTCTTCTCCTGTTACATGTAAGAATAATAAAGACCTTCTAGGACCTTTTCCTTTTTCTACAGCCATTTTAAAGGCCTGTGCTATTTCCATGATTGCTACGGTTCCAGATCCGTCATCATCGGCGCCATTGTATATTTTTCTTCCACTTATTCCTAAATGATCATAGTGTGCAGAAATGACAATAACCTCTTCTTTTTTGTCCGTTCCTTCTATAAAAGCCAAAACATTTTCGGAGTCGTAGTCAGAACGACCTCTAAAAAAATCTTTAGGAATGGTTTGGAAATAGTTACCATTGGATAGTGGACTTATAATATTATTTTTTTTATAAAAATCCCGGATGTATCTTGCTGCTTTTTTTTGCCCTTCTTCACCTGTTTTTCTGCCTTCAAATTCGTCAGAAGCAATGGTGGTTAAGTAGTCTTTTAAGTCAAATACAGTGATCGTATTTGCGAAAATCGTAGCTGTACTCACTTCTTTTGTGATGTTTTCAGAGACTGATTCGTGAATGTTTTTACTGCTGCAACCTGAAATAAATACAGCTATAATTGTGTAAAAAAATAGTTTCATAAAATTCGTTTTTTTTATTTTAAATGCCTCTTTTGGAGCTTCCTGGTTTTTTTGAGACTTTAGTCTGTATAACTAAGTTTGTATCGCTCTGAGGGTTCTCTCTTATTATCTTAAATAACTTCGGCTGTATTACAAGCTTATAAATAAGTCATTTTTTTGGTTTATAAAATCAAATATATAAAAAAAGTACGTTTTAGTTGAATTCATTTATTACATTTTTATAAAAAGGGGGAATTATAACGTTTAAATGCCATCCTCTCAAAATGAATGGCTATCGTTTTAATTTTGTTCTTTCGGGAGTGTTTTGCGTTGCTATATATTTAATTAAATCCCATAAAACCACTTAATTCCGTAGTATGCAGTCGTTTATGTTTTGATTTATGTAAAATTTTGTCTATATTGCAAGTGGAATAGCAAATTTGCATACTACAATTAAGGTATGGTTGACTAAATGTATTACTCTGGTTTTATTGTCTAACTATTTACAATTAATTTCTTGGCCTATAGCGCCGTTTGTCTTGCTATTCTTCCCCAGTTTTATTAATTATTCATATTCAAAATACTTGAGAGAAAGGAATATTTTGAATTTATGTGCTATGTTTCAATATGCCTCAAAAATTGTAGCTTATTTTGACCTGTTTTAAACAATGTTGTATTCCTGGAAACTCAAGAAGATGTCTTTTACATACTTAATTAAGAGGTTTGGAGGTGTCGTTGAATTTATAGATACTGTAGTGGTTGTGTAGCCTTCTTTTTTAACAGATTATTGTATTTGTATAAAGATTTTCATTGTATAAATATAGTTGAGGTATATGATATTCTATTTTTAGTATTACTGGAATAGAAATGGATCTTTTCACGCTATTTCTAAGCTAATTTACACAAAGAGTTCCTGATAACGGAAAAAATGTTTTGACTGTTATTCAGATACCACCTTCAAAGTAGTGTAAATAGCGTTTGTTCATGTAATTACACGACGATTATTTAAATGTTTATACATAGGGGGCAAAACATCAAGGGACACAAGGATACTTATCATCTCAGAATACATATTTTTTTTAGCGTAATTAACATATAGGTTACACCATTTCTATTGAGGTATCCAAGCCTATGAATAAAAACAATCAAGTATGAAATATAATTACTTATCTAGTACATGTTTATCGAAAATGAATAGGTTTTTTTTAAGAAGCATGTGTATCTGGCTGTTTTTCAGTGTGAGTACGTCGGGTATACAGGCGCAATGTCTCAATGGGTTTTATGATGATGTTCAGTATGTCACCGGGGGTGGTACGGCTGAAAGTTTGCATGGCCCACCGGATGGTGAAGGTGTAATAGACTGGGCACGTTCGGTAACAGTGCCTGCGGTATCTTTTAATGAAACCTTTACTACTGGAGCCTCTATTATTATTACTGCAAGGGCTTATGGAACTACGGCCTTCGGGATGTCTTTTTTAGTCTCATTTAGTACTGATGGCATTGTTTTTACGACGCCATCCTTAGTCGATCACATATTTTTAGATGGTGATATTGTTAGTTTTCAGCAATTTACATACACCTTGACTTCCGCTGAAAATGCTGCGTATTCTCATTTGAAAATAATAGGTGCTTCTAGTAGTGGAGTGGAGTCCTATGTTTATACAGAAGTTGATGCAGTCAGAGTGAGTACCTCTGTTTGTTATACGTGTTCTGCTGGAGCAACAGCCCCCGTTTTATCATTCAATTCTGGCCCGTCTGGTGAATCATTTACATTTGATTTAACTACGGTAACTTCTAATATGGGACCTAATGGAACCGTTCTTTCTTGGCATACAGATACTCCCGTATCTAGTTCTAATGCTGTGGTAAATTGGAGTGAAGCACCTATAGGTGTTTATTACGCAGCGTTTTATCATGCAGCTACAGGTTGTTATAGTTATTATACCTCCATTTTTAATGTGGTAGCAGATTTTGATGAAGATGGGATTCCTGATATTGTTGATTTAGATGATGATAATGATGGGATTCTAGACCTGATTGAATGTCCATCACCTGATTTATTAATAAATGGTAATTTTGATTATTCAGACATAGAACTTCCTGGAAAGTTACCTTCACATGATGGAGTTTCTGAGTTTCAATCACATTTGAATGGTGTTTATTTTAATGGAGGTTCCTCTCCCGGGGTGTATCAAAATTGGGATTTTACCATAGGGACACCAGATTGGTCTGAAGCCCAGTATTTAGCAGGTTCGAGTATTTCCGACCCTAGAACAGGTGAAGATTATAAGATTAATATAAAAGAATCTAACAATGGAGGAGGGTTTTTAATTTTTTCATTAGCGGATGAATCGATACAAAACAATATCACAGGATTGACTGTTGGAAAACAATATATCCTAGAATTTGAAATGGGAACCTTGCCTAATTATGGGTATTCTGGGAATATCGGATATGACTATAACATCCATTATGTTCGCTTTGGCTTTCTGAATAGTCCTAGTGGAACAGGGGTGAACTTATTGTTTCAAACACCACTGGACGCAACTGCGTATACTGAGTTTTATACTGATCCTACGCCAATACATGATTTTTCTGAAAGTCCGGATCAGACTATGGTCTATAATCCTCATTGGAAACAATATAGGATTGTTTTTGAAGCGACATCTACGGCTGTTACTTATGAGTTCTACCTTGAAAACGCTACCGTGGTGGTTATAGATGGGTTTAGTTTGACAGAGGTTCCTGATGCCTGTATTAGACATCAGGATACGGATTCGGATGATGATGGCTGTCCAGATGCAACAGAAGCAGGAAGCGAAAGTTCTGGAGCTGTTGGAGCAAATGGATTGTACGATAATTTAGAAACCTTTGTAGATTCTGGAATTCTCGTAATAGAAATAGATATTCTTAAACCTTATGACGCTACGGATACTTCAAGATGTGCAGATCCATGTACTTATAATGCCGTTTTAGGGACTCCGTCTGCCAACGATCCCGATGGTGATGGTATTAATAATATATGTGATTTAGATGATGATAATGATGGTGTTTTAGATGAAGATGAGAATGTAAATATGTTGAATCCTGATGCGGATGCGGATGGTGATGGTGTACCACGATATTTGGATGATGATGATTCCGACGAAACAATTTTAAATGAAGATAATAGCATTGAAGATGGTTTTGATACTGATAATGATGGAATTGCAAATCACCTAGATTTAGATACTGATAATGATGGAATATATGATGTTATTGAAGCAGGAGGTATGGATGTAAATAACGATGGGAACGCAGACGATGCGGATGGTGATTATACGGATACCTTTGGAGTTCCTGATTCCGCTTTATATGGAACTGGACTTACACCGACCAATACAGTTACAGGATCCCCTCCTAATTTTTTAAATATTGACAGTGATGGAGATTCTTGTAATGACACCAATGAAGCGTATGCGGATACTGAAATTGACACAAATTCAGATGGTACTTACGCTGGGCTCATTACGAATGCAGAGGTAGATGAGAATGGGGTGGTTACGGGGGCTTCTTATGCGGTTCCTTCGAATAGTTATACGACTGTCGATTATAAAAACTCAGTGTGTTATGTCGATTATTGTACCGAAGATACTGGAATTGATACCGATAATGATGGGGTCAATGATATTTGTGATCTTGATATGGATAATGATGGAATTTTAAATTCTGAAGAAGGATGTCAATCTTTACAATGGGGAACAGCTCCTTTAATGTGGATTTCAGGAGATGATATTGGTACGATTAGTATTCCTGGAGGGATAGATATGTCGATAGAAATAACAACATCTGCGGCGGGGAATTTAGATGTTTATGGAGGGACTGCTATAGATCTTGCTGGGGGGGGGGCTCTTGGTGGAATTGATGATTTGGCAGTGTATTTCGATCCAGATGATGGTCAAGGAGCTTCGCCTGTCAAAATTAAAATAGACTTCACCGAAGAAATGTATCATCTGAATTTTAAAATCACGGATATAGATGGAGGTAACTTAGGAAAAAGAATAGATAAATTGACCATTACTTCTGATGTAGGAGTCCCATTATTGAAGAAAGTAAGTGATAGCTATTCTTCTTTTACAATATTAAATAATGTTGCTACTGGAATCCAAGGTGTTTTTTCAGATAATGATGATGTCGGAACCCTTCTGGTGATTGTTCCTAATGGAGCAAAATCAATTACTATTATTTATGAAGAGAATGGTACTATTAGTGATCCCAATGCTAGAGGTCTAGGAATATTAGGTGATTTAAATTATTGCTTAGATACCGATAAAGACGGTATTCCAGATGCAACTGATTTGGATACGGATAACGATACGTGTAATGATGTTTTAGAATCTGGAGGAGTTGATACTGATGGTGACGGAAGATTAGATGGGACAGGTTTTGATGAAAATGGTCTAGTCACTGGTGGTTCAGGTGGATATGGAACTACTTTGGGAAATGAAATGAAAGCAACAAGAATTACTGTTGTTACTTCGCCTGTAGATCTGTCTGGAATACCTGGTGATTCTGCGGAGTTTTCTGTGGTTTCAAATGCTGAGAGTACCATAAGTTATACCAATGGTGTTCCTAATTTTGATAGTCTAGGAAATGCAAATTCAGGAATAAATTACCAATGGTTTATTGGTGACCCTGATGCTGGAGGAACAGCTTTAACAAATGGTTCAGTATATGCAAATGTTGATACAGCGACCTTAAATATTGGTGATGTTAATGGCTTAGGTGGAGCTAAATATTGTGTTTTAATTACTCATGATGATAATAATTGTATTCGTGAAGTAAGCTGTGCTGTTTTGTCTGTATTAGCCGCTGTAGATGATGATTATAGTAACAGCCCAATCACTGGAGGAGACAGCACTCCAGACATCACCGATAATGATACCTTAGATGGAAGCCCCGTTGTCATCGGAACAAACCCTGGAGAAATTACTTTAACAGGAATCAGCGTTCCCTCAGGATTGACTTTAAATCCAAACGGCACCATTACTGTAGCAGTCGGAACACCTTCGGGAAGTTACGAAGTAGACTATAAAATATGTGAGAACGGAGCAGATCCTG
>NVRM01000108.1 GCA_002400885.1 Flavobacteriaceae bacterium | reverse complement strand
TTATCCAACCACTCAAAAGCATTTGTAAATGCTTCTAGCCAAGGTGAAACTTCGTCTTGACGACCTGTTGGATAATTAGCCCAGTTCCATTGGAAAATAGAACGTTCAATATGAGGCATCATTACTAAGTGACGACCATCTTTAGAGTTCATCATGGCTACGTTGTAGTCCGATCCGTTTGGATTGTGAGGATATCCTTCGTAAGCATATTTTGCGGTGATATTGTAAGCCGATTCTTCCATAGGTAGGTTAAATTTCCCTTCTCCATGTGAAATCCAAACACCTAAGGTTGTTCCTGCCAAACTGTTTAGCATGATAGAATTATTCTCCTGAACGGTTACTGATGTAAAGTTAGATTCGTGTTTTTGAGAATCGTTGTGTTTCAATTTTCCGTGTTCGCTATGCTCTGGGTTGATCAATTCCAATTCCATTAATAACTGACATCCATTACAGATACCAACAGACAGTGTATCGTTTCTTTTAAAGAAATTATCCAAGGCTGTTTTTGCTTTTGGATTGTATTTAAAGGCACCAGCCCATCCTTTAGCAGAACCTAATACATCCGAGTTAGAAAAGCCTCCAACAGCTCCAATAAACTGAATATTTTCTAAGGTTTCTCTTCCGCTAATAAGGTCGGTCATGTGTACATCTTTCACATCAAAACCAGCCAAATACATGGCATGTGCCATTTCGCGTTCAGAGTTAGAACCTTTTTCACGGATAATAGCCGCTTTGATTCGTTTTCCAGTTGTAGGAATTAATTTCCCTGTAAAACTTTTAGGGAATTCGAATTTTAAGGCTTGTACTGCATAATTATCAAAACGTTCTTGCGCTTTGTTATTGGCAGTTTGTTTTTGATCTAATAAAAACGATGTTTCGAACCAAGCATCACGCATGGTTGCGATGTCAAAACTGTAAGCGTTTTCTCCATTAGTTATTTCTAAAGCTTCTCCACGAGTTGCTCTACCAATATTTACAACATCAATTCCTGCTGCTTTTAAATCCGCTTCGATCGTCGCGTCCCAAGATTGGAAGACGATTCCTGAGTTTTCTGAGAATAATAATTTTATGGTGTCAGCTTCGTTTAGAGCAGAGAGGTCTACTTGGGCGCCAACCATATCTTGTGCAAAACTCATTTCTAATAAGGTCGTCAATAAACCACCGGCAGAAACATCATGTCCAGCAGCAATTTTCCCTGCTTTGATTAATTCCTGAATGGCATTAAAGGCTTTTTTAAAATAAGCAGCATCTTTAATTGTAGGAACTTCACTACCAATCGTGTTTTGTGTTTGTGCAAAAGAAGAACCACCCAGTTTATAGGTGTCTTTACTCATATTAATATAGTAAATACGATTCATTCCGCTTTTTTGGAATACAGGTTCTACCACCTTAGTGATATCATTACAATGTCCAGCTGCTGAAATAATAACGGTCCCTGGAGATATTACATCTTCATTCGCATATTTTTGCTTCATGGATAAAGAATCCTTTCCGGTAGGAACGTTGATCCCTAGTTCAATGGCAAAATCAGAAATTCCTTTAACAGCTTTGTATAAACGAGCGTCTTCACCTTCGTTTTTACAAGGCCACATCCAGTTAGCTGAAAGCGATACAGAGTGTAAATTCTCTTCTAAAGGAGCCCAAATGATATTTGTCAATGCTTCTGCAATAGAATTACGTGAACCTGCTACAGGGTCTACTAGACCAGAAATAGGGGAGTGTCCAATACTTGTGGCAACTCCTTCTTTTCCCTTGTAATCCAAGGCCATTACACCCACGTCATTTAAAGGTAATTGTAAAGGTCCCGCACATTGCTGTTTGGCTACTTTTCCACCCACACAACGGTCTACTTTGTTTGTCAACCAGTCCTTACAAGCTACAGATTCTAGTTGTAATACTTGGGTTGTATAATCGTGAATTTTGTCTATTGTATAGCTTGCATCTTTGTAGTTTCTAGTGATGGTTTTGTCTATCATCACTGTTTTAGGAGAGCTTCCAAACATATCTTCCAAGGCTAAATCCATTGGTTTATCACCGTTGGTTTTACTCTCAAAAGTAAAGCGATCATCATTTGTAACGACTCCAACTTCGTAAAAAGGAGCGCGTTCACGTGCTGAGATGTCTTTTAAGGTCTCGATATGTTCATCAGAAATTACCAATCCCATACGTTCTTGAGATTCATTTCCTATGATTTCTTTGGCTGATAAGGTAGGGTCTCCTACAGGTAAGGCATCTAAATCTATCTTACCTCCAGTTTCTTCTACCAATTCTGACAGACAGTTTAAGTGTCCACCTGCACCGTGATCGTGAA
Organism: Flavobacteriaceae bacterium; assembly: GCA_002400885.1. Taxonomy (GTDB): domain Bacteria; phylum Bacteroidota; class Bacteroidia; order Flavobacteriales; family Flavobacteriaceae. Next base: position 5,227 of record NVRM01000108.1, on the reverse strand, counting down.
TAGAAACAATTGGATTCACATCCATTTCTACCATACCACGAATGGCATTGGCAGCACGTTTTTGCATTTCGGGGTTGGAACGTTGGATAGCGTTTAGCTCAATTCCAGAGTTAAAAGCACCTGTGTCTGCCGATGATACTGCAGCTCCACCCATTCCAATTCTATAATTATCTCCTCCTAAAAGTACAATTTTATCACCTTCCTTAGGCGTGTCTTTTAAGGCTTGTTCTTTTTTGCCATAGCCAATTCCTCCGGCTTGCATAATTACTTTGTCAAAACCAAGCTTACGTCCATCTCCTTCGTTAAGGCCTAGTTCGTTTTGCTCATTATGTTCAAAAGTAAGTACAGAACCAGTAATTAAAGGTTGTCCAAATTTATTTCCAAAATCAGAGGCTCCATTCGAAGCTTTGATTAAAATATCCATGGGGGTTTGGTACAGCCATTTACGTTCGTTCATTCCGTTTTCCCAAGGGCGATTTTCTTTTAAACGAGAGTAAGAAGTCATATATACCGCAGTTCCTGCGAGTGGTAAGGATCCTTTTCCTCCCGCCAAACGATCTCTTATTTCTCCACCTGCACCAGTAGCAGCACCGTTAAAAGGCTCTACAGTGGTAGGGAAGTTATGTGTTTCTGCTTTTATTGAAATCACAGATTGGTAGTCTTTTGTCTCGTAAAAATCTGGTTTATCTGCAGATTTTGGAGCGAATTGTTCTACACGAGGTCCTTCTATAAAGGCAACGTTGTCTTTATAAGCAGAAACTATGTTTTGTGGGTTTTGCTTAGACGTTTCTTTGATTAATTTAAACAATGAACTCGGCATTTCTTCACCATCAATAACAAAAGTTCCATTGAAAATCTTATGACGACAGTGTTCTGAATTTACTTGAGAGAATCCAAAGACCTCCGAATCGGTTAATTTTCTACCTAACTTTTCGGATAGTTTATTTAAGTAACCCACTTCCTCAGCACTCATCGCTAAGCCTTCTTGTTGATTGAAAGCGGCAATATCATCGATATCTAAAATGGCTTCCGGAGTCACCTCTACCGTATAGATTTCTTGTGTTAATGATTCAAATTGCTCACTTAGCATGGGGTCAAAATCGGCGTCTTTTGAAGCGGGAAGGTATTCTTCAATCCGAATAATCCCTTGGATATCCATGTTTTGAGTAATTTCTACCGCGTTGGTACTCCAAGGTGAAATCATGGCAGAACGTGGTCCTATAAATATTCCTTCAATTGTGTTTGCTGAAATTTTAGTGACATCACCAAAAAGCCAGTTTAATTTAGAAATGGTTTCTGAACTAAGTTCTTTTGACGTTTGCACAGCAACTATTTTACTGTTGTGGTTCCCAAAGAAATGAATCATTATGTGTGTGTTAGTGTGTTGTTTTAAAAATGCGAATTTACTGAATATAATTAAAAAAAAAGCACAATAAACGGAGTTTATTGTGCTTTTGAATGTTGTTTTACGAGTCGCTATTTCGGGCTCGTTGTGGTGATCTTTTTTTATTTCTTGTAAAATTTCTAGATCTAGAATTTGTACTGCTTTCTCCGTTCTTAGGTTTCGGTTTGTTAAACTTTTTCTTAGGTTTCGGTTTCGGCTTGGTTGCTTTAGCCGGAGCTTCGTCAATTTCACCTACAAAAGGATGCTCCGAAATTACAGGAACTTTTTGTTTGATTAACTTTTCAATGTCTCTCAGGAATGCTTTTTCTTCTTGATTACAGAAGGATAGCGCAATACCACTTTCTTTAGCTCTACCAGTACGACCGATACGGTGTACATAGGTTTCAGAAATATTAGGTAAATCATAATTAACAACCAAGGCTAATTTTGATACATCAATACCACGTGCAGCAATATCAGTAGCTACTAATACATACAACTCTCCAGACTTGAATTTCCCCAAGGCTTTTTGTCGGGCCGTTTGTGATTTGTTTCCGTGTATAGCTTCTGACTTGATCCCTGCTTGACCTAATTGTTTTACTATTTTGTTCGCTCCGTGCTTGGTACGTGAAAATACTAAGGTAGATTGCTTAGGGCGTTCCTCTAAGATATGAACTAGTAATTTTGTTTTATTGCTTTTAGATACAAAGTAAACACCTTGCTCAATTTTATCAGCAGTTGCTTTTTCTGGCGTGATTGTTACTTTTCCAGGGTTTCCTAATATTTTCCCAGACAAGTCACGAATAGACTGTGGCATGGTCGCAGAGAAAAACAAGGACTGTCTTTTAGCAGGTAATAACTTTAATAGTTTTTTAATGTCATGGATGAATCCCATGTCTAACATCTGGTCGGCTTCGTCCAATACAAAGTATTCTACATCGCGTAAGCTAATAAAACCTTGGTTTATTAAATCTAATAAACGTCCAGGAGTGGCTACTAATATGTCTACTCCTTGACGTAAGATACGTGTTTGTTGGGCTTGTTTTACACCTCCAAAAATCACGGTATTTGTTACGTTTGCATACTCTCCATATTCTGTGAAGTTTTCACCGATTTGAATGGCGAGCTCTCTTGTAGGAGTTACGACTAACGCTTTGATCTTACGACGTCCTTTTTGTCCAGGTTGTCTGTTATTGTGTATATGTTGTAATATAGGGATTCCGAATGCGGCAGTTTTTCCAGTTCCTGTTTGTGCACAGCCTAATAAATCCTCTCCTTTTAATAAGATAGGGATAGATTTTGCTTGAATAGGAGTGGGGTGAGTATATCCTTTAGCTTCTAATGCCTTTAGGATGGGTTGGATAATTCCAAGTTCTTTAAATGTCATAAATTTATTTCTGCGGCAAATGTAAGGTTTTAATTTTTAACTCCTTTAAAACTGTCGTATAGGATTCATTATTTGGACTGCATGGCTGTAAAAGTGGGTTTTCTTGTGATTTTTCTAGTAAATAAGCACACAGGATACTTTTATCTTGATGTTGGGAAAGAGAAACGATAATAGCTGTTATTCGTGATTTTTATTTAGGATAAATCTAGGAGAGTATTCAATAGTCATGATCATACCCAACATTACTTCAGGGATGTTTCCCCTAACTTTCTATAGTAAAACAAGCAACTATTAAAACAATGTAAGTTTGTCGAATGTATAGGAGTGTATAAGAAAAAGAGGAGACATCATTTTTTCTGTTTTAATACTGTGTTTTAAAAGGTAATCAACATTACAACTTTTGAGTATCATATAAATACGGTTTAAAAGAGTAGCATTTATTAAAAATAAAGTTGATCGTTCTTAGAAATGAATATATGATTTACAAACGTCATAGAAGTGTCTCTGGTAGATGGTCGTTTTTTTAAAAAACAAGTGGTGGTAATGACGTCCAGAGTACTGCTAAAGGGATTGAAAATATAAACTCAGTACTATTGATAATTTCAAATCGAAGCGTATCTTTTATGCAGTATATATGTTCAAAAGCTGTGAGAACAGGAGCGACCTTAGGAGCGACGCGCAGTTTTGGACATGGTTTTTAAGAAGGCTTTTTAGCCACCTTAAAAAACACCTCATAAAAGTCTCCTTTTTTGGTTCGTTTTTTGGAGAAGCAAAAAATGAACATACAGAGTGAAATTAGGTCAATGATAGGCTGTTGCGCTCCTTTTTCACTATGGATCCCCGCCTGCGCGAGGATGACGGATGCGCGTGTGAGCATATGAATGGATATACAAACAATATTGTATCTAGAATAGTGAGTTGAATTACGTCAATGTTAGGGGGAGTCGCTATCGCTGCCTTCAGTTTTATCGTGTATCGGTAATGAGTAAGCTATACATATATCTGTCTTTCATGTAATATTATAATCCATAAAAAGAGTTCGTAATAAGCATTCTTAAATTACTACGGTTAAACGATATAGTCGTACGATAGTTGGGGTTACATATGCAAATGTAAACTTGGAGAACTACGATTATTGTTAACTTAATCTATGACAGCTTACTTTTATTGTCTACTTTTAAGCAACTCAAACAAACTTAAAATGGACAGACGTTTTTATTTAGAACACACAGTGATTCAAGACGAAATTGATGCTTTAGGACACGTAAATAATGTATGCTATATACAATGGGTACAGAATGCTGCTGAAAAACATTGGGCTGTTTTAAGTAAGGATCACACCTTTGAAAACTATGTTTGGGTGGTCTTGCGACATGAAATAGACTATATTGCCTCCGCTAAATTAGACGATAAAATAACCATAAGGACGTGGGTAGGGGAATCTTACGGAGTAAAATCCGAACGATTTGTTGAAATATTGAAAGACGGTCAAATTTTAGTAAAAGCAACAACTACTTGGTGTTTGTTGGATAAAAAAAAGATGAAAGTTGTGAGGGTACCTTTTGAGGTATTAGAGGCCGTGAACGGTATTGAGGGCTAATTTTTTTAAGACTGATGTTAGAGTAATCGTTCTCTCCTTTATTAAGAGGTAAATCCTATTAGCTGCAATAACGAGACCCTACTTTTGACAGCTATAGAGGTCTCCTTTTTTATAGTGTCTTGCTTAGAATTGAGTGACAATTTCTTTTAAACTCGATTTTTTGCCTGTCAATACTATTTTATGGCTAAGAATGTCTTTTTTTATAGGCGACTTTTTCTAGTCTTCCAATCTGGGAACAAAATACAATCTTCACACACACACACACACACACACACACACACTGTATTATTCTTTTTTTATAGATTTCAATCTAATGGGAAAACCAAAGATACCGCACGAATAACCGTGGTTACTATCGCACGATTGTACCTCAAATCAGGCATTAATGAATGTTTTTTATACAGTAAATAAGAATTTGTATCTTTGTTATATAGCAAATATAAGGACTATGGATTTACAAGCAGAATTAAAATGGATACATCGTGAATTAGACAATGTTACAGATCCAACATTAATTGAAGTTTTCAAAAACATATTGAAATATAGAAAGAAGGAAGTTCAAGCTGATGATAACATTAGTATTGAACAATACAATATGGAAATAGATCAATCGGAAACAGAAATTGAGGTGGGAAATTGTTACACAACAGACGAAGTTCGGGAAACGATAAGTAAATGGGGAAGAAAATAATTTGGTCTAGATTGTCGTTAGAACACCTTGAAAAAATACATGAATTTATTTATAAAGAAACGCATTCATTAAGGATTTCTGATAAACTAATTCATGATATATTAGATGCTACAATTGTATTAAAGAATCAGCCAAATATTTATCCAATATAAATATAGAATGAAA
>NVRM01000107.1 GCA_002400885.1 Flavobacteriaceae bacterium | reverse complement strand
TACCCGTGGCAGTGATGGTGTTTCCAGCGTCAGTTCGAGTGGTTTTCTTATGAATTCTGTTTAGAATTTATAAGAAAATTGTATCGAGAACTCCTACTATACAAGAACTTCTCGATATAATTACTCCTACCGTCGTAATCACTCGAAGTGACGACGATGTACGATAAAATTACGTCAATAGTAGATGGTAGTTTTTAAAACTCGCATCTACCCGTGGCAGTGATGACTTTTCCAGCGTCAGTTCGAGTGATTTTCTTATGAATTCTGTTTAGAATTTAGAAGAAAATTGTATCGAGAACTCCTACTAAACAGCAGCTTCTCTATACAATTACTCCTACCGTCATAATCACTCGAAGTGACGACGATGTGCAATAAAATTACGTCAATGGTAGATGGTAGTTTTTAAAACTCGCACCTACCAGTGGCAGTGATGACTTTTCCAGCGTCAGTTCGAGTGGTTTTCTTATGAATTCTGTTTAGAATTTAGAAGAAAATTGTATCGAGAACTCCTACTAAACAGCAGCTTCTCTATACAATTACTCCTACCGTCGTAATCACTCGAAGTGACGACGATGTGCAATAAAATTACGTCAATGGTAGATGGTAGTTTTAAAACTCGCACCTACCCGTGGCAGTGATGGTGTTTCCAGCGTCAGTTCGAGTGGTTTTCTTATGAATTCTGTTTAGAATTTAGAAGAAAATTGTATCGAGAACTCCTACTATACAAAAACTTCTCTATACAATTACTCCTACCGTCGTAATCACTCGAAGTGACGACGATGTTCAATAAAATTACGTCAATAGTAGATGGTAGTTTTTAAAAAAAGTAAAAACCAAGAGCAAAATTAACTTATAAAATACATTCATAGTAGGACAACTCAGAGTTTCCCTTAAAAAACCACTAAAAATTGAAGCAAAGAACCCCCTTGTTTTATTTCATCTAGGCACAACATAAACATATCTTTTAAAATAATAAAGCTTCCCTTCACCCCTAGCCCTTGGTTGTTTATAGAAAACTTTATTTTATCGCCTTTTTCTACTGTATATTTACCCTTCAAACAATGCAATTATGAACAAAACATTAGCCCTAGTACTATTAATAACAGTACTCTTATTCAGTCCCTCTTTTGCGCAAGAAAAAATTGAACCTACATGGGAATCCATCAACGGAAGAGAATACCCTCAATGGTTTAAAGATGCGAAGCTGGGAATTTTTATTCACTGGGGATTGTATTCTGTACCTTCTTATGGAGGGAAAGAATCCTATGGAGAATGGTATTTAAGAGGTTTACAAATGAAAGACTCATTACGTACCAACTTCATGAAAAAAAATTACGGAAAAGATTTCACCTACCGTGATTTTGCGCCGCTGTTCAAAGCAGAATTATTCAACCCAGACCAGTGGGCTGACTTATTTGAGAAAGCAGGTGCCAAATATGTATTGTTTGTATCCAAACATCACGATGGGTATTGTTTATGGCCAAGTAAACAAGCTCCAGGCTGGAACTCTGTAGACGTGGGGCCAAAACGAGATTTAGTCGGTGATTTAACAAAAGCAGTCCGTAAAAAAGGTTTAAAAATGGGACTGTATTACTCACTTCCTGAATGGAATAACAAATTACATCGCTGGTATACCGATCCACATGAAAATGTAGGAAACTATGTAGATAAAGTAATGATTCCTCAATTTAAAGATTTGATAAGCACCTATAAACCCTCTGTAGTCTTTACCGATGGTGAGTGGTTTAATTCTGCCAAAGATTGGCATGCAAAAGAACTAATTTCTTGGTATTACAACACTGTAGGAAAAGAGGCAATTGTAAATAACCGTTGGGGAAGCGGAAGTGACACCGGTTTTTTAACACCTGAATACAGTGCAGGCATCAGTAGCCCTGACCGTCCTTGGGCAGAATGTAGAGGAATCGGACGTTCTTTTGGTTTGAATAGAAACGAAGAACTGGACGCCTATATGACCCCGAAAGATTTGATTCACTTTTTTGCAAAAGCCGTAGGAAATGGTGGAGGAATCACCTTAAATATTGGTCCTAAAGCCGATGGTCAAATCCCATTATTACAACAGGAACGCCTGCTTCAATTAGGGGCTTGGATCAAGACCAACGAAGAGGCTATTTACGCGTCTAAACCTTGGACCACCATGGGAGAAGAAAAGAAAATCACCAAAACTAGGATTGATGCTAATATTGATTTTTATTGGGCAAGAAATACGGCAATCAAACCCATTAAGGAAGACAATTTTGACATCACTTGGGAAGGATATATCACCCCTAAGTTTTCGGAAACCTATACTTTAGAAGCCAAGGCCGATGACGGAATTCGTGTATATATAGATGGAAAACTCGTCTTAGATCAATGGAAAAACAAAGACCAAGAGTTTGAAGGTAATGTAATGAATAATGTAAATACCGAAAAAGCGACGAACACCATCACTTTAGAAAAAGGAAAGAAACACCTCCTTAAAGTTGATTATTTTGAGTCTAGACAAAATGCATTTGCACACTTGTTTTGGAAAAGTAAACATCAAGAAAGAGAAGCCATCCCTGCCAGTGCTTTTAGTTTGACAGCAGCTAAAAATAGTGCCCCTGGTTTAAAAGGAACCTACAGTTCTATGATGCAACATATCGCTTATACGACTAACAACGATAATTTATACGCTATATCTTTGGAGTGGCCAGAAAATGAAGTCTTGGTATTGAACGTTCCTAAGCCTCTAAAAAACACGGAAATCACTTTATTAGGAAGAAAAGGAAAATTAAAATGGAAATTTAAAAAAGACAGACTCCATATCTATTTGAATGCTGTTTCCTATAACGAAATGCCAAGTAATGCTGCTTGGGTATTTAAAATCAAGGGATACTTGAAGAAGTAAACAATAATTATTTTTTATAATACAGAAAAGTACAGGCTATAGGGTCTGTACTTTTTTTTATGGGATAGAATTAGGATTATTTGACACAGGGCATAAGGCGGTGTATCTGTAGGATCTGGCATTCTAAAGGGGTGTGTACTTCAAAAGAATTCCCTTCCCCCTTCACCTCATCATCCATTTCCTGTCCCATCGAATACGCTCAGGGAAGGCCTATGAAAACCATATCTGTAATCAGGCGCATTATGATGCCTGTTTGGGACAACATGCCAAACAGTTAACCCCCTGCGCACTTTTAAACAATGTTTTAAAGAACTTGCAATAGTTAAATGTAACAAAAAAAGCAAGACCTTTTGGGAATCTTGCTTGTTTTGTTGGTTTCTACTTGTTGTTTACTGCGAAGTCAGAGACTATCGCAGAGCTAAACTATTTAGATTTTGAAGGAGGAGGTGAACTGATTCCCCCAACTAAATATATATTTTTTCCTAAATGCTTTATTCTGAAAAATTTCTTACATCCTTTCTTTACCTCTTGAAATGAATACTTATTTTTCAATAAACTGGCAGCATTTATGTAAGTATTTTTATTCTCGTCAATAATTTCATCTCTTAAACTAAAAAACAGTTCATAATTATTTTCCAAATCAAGTTCAAAATAAACAATAACTAATTTATCATCTTTAAAAGTTAATTTATAATTAATTTTTCTATTAACACCATAGATAGGGACAATTTGCTTAAGTACGTAAAACACTTTTGAATCATCGTATACTCTTTTTAAAAAAACTTGCTTTATCTGTGGAAATCTTTTCAATACATCTTCTTTGTCAGAATAAAGTTTAAAATCACTTATTCCTAATACCGAAAATCTGGTTTTACATTCTACACAATCAATTATTTCTGATTTAACTTGGCTGATATTCAAACTAAAAAAAATAACAAAAACTACACTCCTCCATTTATACTGTTTCATCATTTAAAAAATTTAAATCAAAAAAATATTTTTTCCGATCAAGTTTATCTATATAGATATAGGTCTTTTTTTTATTTAAAAATTTAATCATTATACTTGGCTTACTAAGATTTATATAGTCACTTACAAATAGCCGATTTTCTCCTTTATAATATAAACTAACTTTAATATAATTAGACTCTTCATTTACGTTTACTACACGATCCTTATAAGGTATAAAAACATATTGTATCTGACCTTTCAACGTAACAAATTTTTCTTTAGTATATGAATAAGATTTAGATACAATTTCACAATCATCTACATTTACAACAATTTTATCGCATCCTTTTTTAAAAAGATCCCTGTTTTTAAAAAACATAGATTCATGCTTATTTAAATCCCTACGGTTAAAAAACTTGATTATATGCAATACTAGATACGAAAACACTAAACATAGAACACAACCGAGCACAAAAATATCTCTATAATTCATTATATAATATCTTATTTATTCAGTGTCCTTTATAATAAATGCACGAATTTCTGACTTATCGCCCTTATGTTCAATAATTACAGAATGAGGTTGTGACCCATAATCTTCTGAAACAGCATCATATAAACTTCCTAATTCTCTTATACTTCCAGATAATATTTTTTTCATTAAACCTCCCGATACATTAATCTGTTCATAATCCATAGTATAATCATGCGAGTTATTACTTATAAAATTTTGAACATGAATTGCCCCTTTATCTAAAGATGCATTAAACTCATTAGACATCTCTGTAAGGTAAAAATCTTTAAGACCATTATGCATCTGATCAGCAATAAAACCAATAGGAGATGCCTTGAAAGGGTTAATTTCTCCACTCTGAACTTCAACAGTACTAGCTATATCGACTAAAAGACCAATATTCCCGAGAAACCTCCCTGCACTCCTTAAATATTTTGCTTTACCAATATTTAAGAACCCTTCCAATTGACTAACAGCTTTAGTAGTTACAAGTTCCCCTCCTTTTTTCCATCCAATGTTATGAGCTCTTTTCAAATTCTTAACAGCACTCCCATCTAGTAAAAACTCATCAACAACTCTCATTCTTTTAGCATTACTGTACACTTTTCCGTTAGACGCAATTAACTCTCCTTTTGCTAACCGATTAACAGCCATATTAAACCCTTCTTTCACCGCATCATTCCCTATTCGTTCAGCATATGCTATGGCCATTACCTTAACCAAATCTCTACCTCCTGTACTCCTTAATATTGGCATACCTGAATCATCTAATGTAGCAATCAATTCTTCCATCCCTTCTAATTCTTTGTATGCAATTACCTTATTACCAGCAAAACTATACGGTGAATAGTCAGGATACTCAGCTGCCAAAGGATCCACCGCAAAAAACCTCCCCACTCTAGGGTCATGCATACGATACTTATAGTTAAGGCTATTCCCTTCTCCCTTAATCTCATCATCCATTTCCTGTCCTTGGAAGCCGTACCTATAATCAGGCGTGTTGTGATGCCTATTAGGTAAGAGCATCCCAAAGAGTTACCCCCCTGCACCCTTTTAAACAATATTTTAAAGAACTTACAACAGTTAAATGTAATAAAAAAAGCAAGACCTTTTTGGAATCTTGCTTTTTTGTTGTTTTCTATTTGTTGTTTGTTACTGAAGTCTGAGGCTATCGAAGATCTGGAGTATAGTTAGTTATACTTCGCGGAGCGAGAGAAGCCAATAATCACTACCAATAAGTTTTAGAAAAAATTAATATAGTTTCAATATTATCTTTATCTTTTTTTTTCGTAACACTAAACCCTAAATCATGATATGTTACTCCAATACCTATTTCTTCTTCAATATTTAAAGAATGTTTATCAAAATTATTTCTTAAAATAGAATAATCAATTTTAATTAAATCCTCAGAATTATAAAACAAACTTCCTAAATCTGTAAATTCAATTGCCTCACATAAATTATCTGAGCTAAATTCTACAAAAAAACCAAAAATCTCATAGTAATCTGAACTATTCACAGCAAATTCATTCCTTTTAACCTCAATAAAATCTCGACCTAAAGTTTTTCTAATATCTTCTCTAGTATCTCCAAAAAATATACTAGCTGATATCCCTCTAAAAGGAATAAAAATATTTTTATCCATATTTATTATTTACTAATTTTTTATTATACCTTCACTTTTATAATATTTCCTAGTCTGTTCTATAGCATCATCATATTTTTTCCCGAATTTAGAACTTAAATCTTTAACATCCATTTCAAATGCACCTTTAAAATCCCCAGAGTCTATAAGTTGTTTTTGTTTAGCTCTATAAGCTTTCGCAGATTTTGAACTACCATAACTAGCTGATAATTTATGATCTGATGGATCAATTTGAACTGCCCCTCCTTTATATGTCGACAAAGGCGAAGCTGCATTTGCAGGGATATGATGTTTTTCTTTACCAGTAACAGATTTTGGCTCTAACGCCCCATACTTACCTCCTTTTATCGCATCATCAATTTTACTAATACTTGGAGATGCTTTTTCTAAAGATTTTGTTCCATCAATTATATTACTGACACTTTTAAAAGTTTTTTTAGCACCTTTTAAAACATCTCCCCCTGGAACCCAACCAACTGCAGCAAAAACTTTATCAACATTACTCCCCGAGTCAAAAGCTTCATAAGTATCTTTTGAGTCTATACCTTGAGCTATCCAAGGAACTAATCCTGCAAAAAACTCAATAACTGGTTGAAAAACTGATTTCGTAACAGCACGTCCTTCTGCCGTCATAAATATTTTAGAGTCCCCCGGAATTAACGGATTTATTACTCCCTCGAGTCCTTCTAGCTCCAACATATATATTGGACTGTTTGAACTAAACTGGTATGGTGTTAATTCTGGATACTCAGACGTAATTGGATCCACCGCAAAAAACCTACCCACTCTAGGGTCATGCATTCTAAAGGTATAGTTCAAACTATTCCCTTCCCCTTTCACTTCATCATCCATTTCCTGTCCTTGGAAACCATACCTGTAATCAGGAGTGTTGTGATGCCTGTTTGGTAGCAACATCCCAAACAGTTAGCCCCCTGCACAGTTTTAAACAATATTTTAAAGAACTTACAACAGCTAAATGTAACAAAAAAAGCAAGACCTTTTAGGAATCTTGCTTTTTTGCTGATTTATATTTGTTGTTTGCTGCGAAGTCACAGACTATCGCAGAGCTATAGTTTAGTTATTTATACTTTGCGGAGCGGTATGTGGTTCCATTAATAAAGTATATTGTAATTCAAAATCTTCTTTAATTTCATCGTATTCGTATAATAATAATTTTTCACCTATAAACTTATAATGAAAAAAAACTTCCTCTGATGCGTTTTTTAATGATATCCAATCTCTTGGTTCTGGATCTGTTACAAAATCAGTAGCTATATTATAATTTTCAAAATATTTAAAATTTTCAACTAATCCCGTTTCATTGAATATTATATTACTACTAATATCCACACAACTAAATTTTTTACCTCCCAAAAGAATCTTATTGGTTATGTATTGTATCCCTAATCCTGAATCAGCTCCATAAGGGAAATCGTCTAAAACCTTTTCAAATAAATAAATTTTATTTTCAAATTTAAAAGATAGTTTTTTGTTTTTTATTGTTATTTCCACCAAAGAATATCCATTTATTCCATGTAAGTTTATAAAAAACCTATTCTTATTTCTAATTATTTCAGCACTTGAGCCTTCGTGATTATTATAGCAAAGACCAATATTCAATC
>NVRM01000106.1 GCA_002400885.1 Flavobacteriaceae bacterium | reverse complement strand
GCGCAGTTGATGATACCAACCACCTGTTACAGGAGGCGTAGAAACACCCAGTACAGAAAAATCGTTTTCTTTAAGCTTATTATATATAGAGAGCTCCTTACCATCGGAACTTAAAAACCTCGGAAGCCCATCTGCGGGGTGTATTCCTAAGGTTTTTAATCCGTAAATAACAGCTACAGATTCTCCTTCTTGATAATCAGGATATGGATTTCCACTTAAATACAAGGGTTTATCTCCATAGAGTTTTAAAACCGTGTTTTTATTGTAAGAGGCATTAAACGAGGTGTTCCATTTAAAATTATCGGTCGTTAATAAGGTGCTACTTATGGTAAGTTCCAATCCTTTATTTTCCAAGGAGCCTATGTTTTTTAAGAGACTTCCAAAACCATTAGAAGGAGCAATAGGCATGGTTAATAATACCTCACTTGTTACACGGCGATAGAGCGATAGCCCAATGTTGGTGTTTTTTAAGATACTCAAATCCAATCCTAGGTTTAGGGACTTACTCTGTTCTGGTTTTAATTTTTCATTAAACAGGTTCATTAAATAAAACTCCCTGTTGCCTGCATAGGATGTTGTCCCATACGTATAGGTTGGAACTACTAAGGATGCATCAATCCCAGCCAAACTAGCCGTTACCCCAAAGGAAGCACGTAGTTTAAGGGAAGAAACAAAGGCATAAGGACTCCAGAAATCTTCTGCACTTACCGTATAGGCAAGTCCTGTAGCCCAAAAGGAATTCCATCGTTTATTGGCAGGTAATAAGGAAGAACCATCCTTTTTATAACTGGCATAAAAATCGTATTTACTATCCCAATTATAGCCTAGGGAAACTCCCATTCCTAGTTGCGCTTGACTGCGATTAGTAGCCGTAGAACGGACGCGTCTTCTCCCTGTAATATTCTGATTAATACCTGCGGCAGAATTCATTTTACTAGGCAATCCATAACCTGTAATTCCAATGTTATCTATCATGGATTTGAAGTAATCAACATTGGCAGATAAAAATAATTGATGGCTTCCAAAAGACTTTTGGTAATTAAGTCGGGTATTGGTACTAATACTCGTATTAACTCCTTTGTTTTTTGTCACTTTTCCTCTTTCTGTTTCCGGGATACCACTGGTTACTTCTGTATAGGCTGTTTTAGGGGTGATTCCCAATGATTCTGAAACCATGTTATCCAATCCAACTACCGATGATAATTTTAAGTCGGGAAGGATATTCCAATAGAAGTTTGTGGAAATGTTAAAACGTTTACTGGTAGATTTTCCTGAATATTGGTTGATTAAATTATTAAAACTAACCCTAGGAAAAGACGTTAGTTTTGCATCGCTATAAGGTGTTTCGTAGGGGTTTAATTGATAGAGTAGGCTAGCCGGATTCCCTAAAGATGAACTTGGAGTTTTAGTTCGTACAAAACCACTTCCTATGGTAATCATCCCGATTACTTTTTTGGAAAATTGATGTTCAAAATTTACCCTGGTTGAAAAACTTTCGGTACTGTTTCCATTAAACTTTCCACCTTGTTTTCCGAAATTTCCAGAAATATAAAACCGAGTTTCGTCACTTCCACCTGTGGCTGTTATATTATGAGATTGATAGCTGCTTATTTTTGTCAATTCACGAAACCAATCCGTCTCTATGTTTTTTAGAGAATCTAGTTTTACACGTCCATTTTCTATAAGGGAAGCTAAGTCAGGACTGTTTTTATAATACTGTTTAAAATAGCCTTCGGAATAATAATAACCCGGAGTGTTTCTGTTTTTGGATTGCTGCTCAAAGGCTAGTTTTTCCGCAGTTTTCATCATTGTTACTCCAGGAGAACCCCTTAACGTGAGTCCTTGATGAAACCTATATTGAAATTGACTAACTCCTTTTGTGCCTCTTTTTCCTGTAATTTCAATAACGCCATTTGCCGCTTTAATTCCGTACAAGGCATTGGCGCTAGCGTCCTTTAATACTTTTATTTCTTCAATATCATTAATACTAATTAAGGCAAAAGCCTCTGGGCTAATTATTTGTCCGTCAAATACATATAATGGTTGGTTAGCTCGGTTATCATAGGCTTCTTTATTCGTACTATTGACTCCTTTTCCTTTAATGGATAGGGTAGAGGTTCCTCGAATTCTAATTTTGGGAGCCTTTCCCAATTCGCCATTGTTTATGACAACTAATCCCGCCACTTGTCCTTGTAGTAACTCTCCTACAGACATACTGGCGACGTTATTTATTTTTTTTGTATCAATAGTCGCTACAGCACCTGTAGCTTTTCGTGTGTCTAAATCGTTGATATTGGCTTTAAAATGTAATACAACGGTGTTTAAGTCCACAGCATCCTCTTTTAATACAATATTTAAAACCGCACTTTTTACGAGTATTCGCTGTGTCTTAAATCCTAAATAACGAACGATTAAGAGGTCTCCTTTTTTAACTTCTAGTTGGTACTTCCCATAAAAATCAGAAGTAGTTCCTTGCAGTTTGTTTTTTAATAATATGGTAACTCCTATCAGTTTTTCACCGGATAAAGCACTTGATATTTCTCCTTGTAAGAGGAAGGTTTTTTTGTCTTGTGCATGTGTTGTAAATACCGATAAAATAACAATAAAAAGAAGTAGAAGGGGGCGATTTTTCAAAGTAAATGTCTAAATAAGTCTGCTAATTTAGAACTAATATCAATAAGGAAGTGTACTTGGGTTAAATACTTTTTAATTAGACTGATTAAAAATAAGAAAGAAGCTGTGAACGTGTGATTTAAAATAATAATATTTTCAAGGATAATTCTTTCCTCAGTGTTAGTGTGTTGTCGCATACACACAATATTGTTTTTCACACAAGTGATTTTAAAAACAGTTATAGTGCAGTATTTCGTTTCAATTTTTTTAAAAAACGAGCTTATATTGTAAATTAATATAATTTGATGGATGGGTATCGATTCCTTTTTTTCAACAGTATCTTTGTTTACTAAAGTGCTTTTACTAAAAATAATCACAAAAAAAACCTCTTCATTTGAAGAGGTTTTTTTTATGAATTGTTTAGGTCTTAATTTTCCCCAGACTGTTGCTGAGCGTCATTTTTCATTTTATCATTTGGAACAATCACTACATTTACACGTCGGTTTTTAGCACGACCTTCTTTGGTGGTATTGTCAAATTTAGGCTGTGTTTCTCCATACCATTGGGTAGTGAATCGTTGTCCGCCTAAACCTTTAGATGCTACAAAATAATTAGTAACAGCTTCGGCTCTTTTTTTAGATAAATTCATGTTTAATTCATCAGAACCAGCACTGTCTGTGTGTCCAATAACCAATACATTGGTGTCTGCATATTCACGTAATACACCTGCTAATTTGTTTAGTGTTTCTTGTGAAGAATAATTAATGTTTGATTTTCCAGTGTCAAAATACACTCCACTTTGCTCATCAAAAGTGATGACAATTCCATTGTCAACACGTTCTACTACCGCTCCTGGAATTTCTGTTTCTATTTGTTGTGCTTGGTCGTCCATCTTTTTACCAATTAAAATACCAGCAGCTCCTCCTACAACTCCGCCTATTACGGCTCCTAGTTCAGAGTTTTTCTTGTTTCCTGTGTTGTTTCCTATAATGGCACCTAAAATAGCACCTCCAGCAGCTCCAATTGCCCCACCTTTTTGTTTGTTGTTGGCATTTTGTAATGCACCACAGCTTCCAAGGTTTAGGGTAACTAATAGGGTTAATAAACCCATTCCTATTCTTTTAATAATCGTTTTCATAAGTTATTATTTATTAATTTTATTAAAATTCATGTAAATATGGAATGCTTTTCCTTCCACAGTTACTGTTTGTCTCCATTTCATAGTTTCTTCGGACAATTGCTCAAGCCACAATCTATAGCCATGATTGCTATCTGATTGATGCTTTACATCGGTAGGTTTTAATAAAAAATCATACAAATCGGTTTGGGCATCTACTTCCTGGATCTTAAAGATAAAATTTCTCGGTCCAGCATCACAGGTACCATTGTCTATGGTGTAAATTCCTGTATTATTGTTAGGAACAAATTGCCAAGTACTCCCTTCAAAACACTCTTTACTGACATCATTAAAAAGACTAACATTAAAGGTTCCTGATGTACTGTAGGTGATGCTAGAGAGTTCCCACATCCCTTTCATTACTTTTTTGGATTGTCGTATTACTTTTGTACTTCCGCAAGATGCTAAAAGGATGGATACGAGCACTATTAATATTGTTTTTTTCATAGGTTAAGTTATTCGTTAATTTTTATATTGAAATCAATCCTTTTATACAACTACTATACCAAAGTATTGCTGAAAAATTCGCGATGTTTTAAATCGTAAGGACTCGTTTCTTATGACTACTGTAAGTAATTGTTTTATAGCTGTTTTATAAGTGTATAAAGATACGTGATTTTATAACGATGACAAGTTAAATGCTAAGATCACAACAAATTAGAAAGCACTGAAATACATCTGAAAATTCAATTATTTTTTATAGAACCTTGTTCCAAAGAGTAATATCCCAGAAACTACGGCAATGTATAAAAGGCTGTTTGAGGTGGTAATACCTCCGTATAGGACGATAGCCGCACCAAAGATAGCTACGCTACTTATGCTGTATTTCACCCATTTGTTACCGGAAATTTTCCCTGATTTTATTAATGAAAATAATCCCGCATATAAACTTAAATTAATTAGATACACAAAAGTGATAGGGAGGTTTGAAAGCTCAAAATTTGCATTTACAAATAATGGATTGGTGCTTGTGAAATAATACAATACAAACATTAGGGTATATAAACCAAACATTAGGTAAGCACTATTTAAAGGCATATTTGTTTTTTTGTCAATCTTAAGTACGTTTAAAAAATGTTTTGAATTTCCCGAGTTTACCAATTGATAAGGAACTCTTAAAGCACCAATTAAGATGGCATTTCCTGCGCCTAGTACAGAGATGATAATAACTAGTTGCATAACAATAGCTCCGAAATCTGATGCAATCTCACGTGTAAATTCTGTAATATAAGCATCGCCATAGGCAATAACACCATCACTTCCCATTCCAAAGACAATTCCTAAATAGTAAAAAACATAAATCACCAATACTAAGGATGTTCCTGCGATTAATGCTAAGGGTAGGTTTCGTTTTGGATTGATAACTTCTCCGGATATTTGTGTCGCCACATACCATCCGTCAAATGTAAAAGCAATAGGGATAAAAGTAGCCGAAGCTAAGGCAAATAAACTAGTGTTGCTAGAGACTGTACTTGCCGCATAGCTCAATGTATTTAATTCGTTTACATCTCCCTTAAAAAGACTCACAATACCAATTCCTGCAATTAAAGCAAGTGGAATCACCTTTATAACCGTAGAAATACTTTGAACTAAAGCTCCTGCAGATGGTTTTTTTATATTGATATAAAACAAGCTTACAAAACAACTAAAGCCTACGAAAGAATAATGAATAAAACTAGGCGTAAAATCCATGAACTCTTTTAAAAGATTGACGATGTAAATCCCGGCAACAGTATATAAAACGGCACCTAAAAGTGGGTAATATGCGCACATGTAAAACCACCCTACATAGAAGGAAGCTTTATTTCCAAATCTGTATTGGGTGTATTTTATTAAACCGCCTTCGTTTGGAAGTAATATGGCATAATAAGCCAAGGATATGGCGCCTAAAACCACCGATAGTCCCACTACAACCCAACCGATTAAACCTGCCAAAGAATTTCCTTGGGCAGCGATTAAAATATCATCTACCTTAAAAAAAATTCCCGACCCTATCACACATCCTATAACCAAACTAATGGTGGTTCCCAATCCGTATTTTGGAGCTAAATTTTGACTCATGTATCTGTTGCTAAAATAAGTTGGCAAATATATAGAAGATGGGACTAATAGTCTAAAAAAAACAGAAAAATTGATCTTTAAAAAGTGCGCAATCGATATCGAAGAGTTGAAGGCTAGAAAAATCAGTCGTTATTAAAAGACAAACGCCTTTTCTTAGGAAGGAATTCCCCTTACTTTTTTTGTTGTTCTCATCAGCTCGTTGTTTATGAAACGTTTTGAAGCTTCCAGAATTGTGGCCTGTTATCGTATTAAAAATACGGAGAGAATTTCGTGTAAATACACATTCAAGCCAGTGGGTAGGTTTTTGATTAAGAGTGACTTAATTGGTTTGCGGCGTGTTTTTAATAAAGGCTGTAAATGGCGTAGAACCAAAAATAATTATTGATAAAAACTAGTGTTAAAGTAAGAGTGAGTATCAATAATTACAAGGTCATTTATTGTTGAGCTACTTATGCTTCTTGAGATTTTTTAAAAATCTTAGCGTCCGCTACAAAAGTTCCAAATGGAATTATAGAGGCTAATAATGCCCAAAAAGTTGTTTTTAAAGACCATTTATGTTTAGACTGAACCAATAATACTAAGGCTACGTAAAGAATAAAAAGGACTCCATGTGCCATTCCAACAGGACGGGTAGGTTCTGGTATATCAAATAGGTATTTTAAAGGCATGGTAATAAATAGGATTACCAAGAAAGACATTCCTTCTACAAAGGCTGTCAAGCGTAAAAAACCAAGTGTTGTTTTAAAGTAGTTCGCCATTATGTTTTTAAATTAAATTTAGCGCCAAAAATACTAAATCATCAGCTTAGGAACTATAATTTTAACTAAAAAGAACGGCTATAGTAAATCCATTAAGTTAGTAGGAGTTTCTGCAAAGAAATCTTTCATCAAAAAGATTAACAAGACAATAAATACCACAAAGCCTAGTACTATAAAAAACTGTCCTTTGGAGATTTTCTGAATTTCATGTCTGTCTTTTACTTCACAAACTTCCCCTGGGCAATACTGGGCTTTTTCTTTCTTAAACAATCCATACATTTTACAGCCAATGCAAATTCCAAAGGCAGTTTCGAAAAACAGAAAAACCAAGCAAATTAAGCATATTAAGCCCGTAATAATGCTCAAGGTATTCATTACAGATAGTAATATAAAGATTGTAAACGAAAGGACTAATCCTATAATCCAAGCAAATTTTTTCTGTTCGGCTCCCACGTATTCTGGTGTTTGCTTGCGTACAATATATCTTGCTAAAATCAAGATAGGAGCATGTTTAGGACTTACAAAAATGCGAATGATAAAATCGACTAAAAAGATGCTGACCATATATTTTAACATGGTGAAATTTTCTAGGGTGATGGCTCTGGTAATGGCAATAAACATAAATAAGAATAGGATTCCGGCTCCTGCTCTTATTTCTCGTTCGTTTAATACCGGTATTGTGTATCCAGCTACTTGTTCTCCAAATTGTTTGCTTTTTTTAGTGCTCATTTTGTTCGTTGTTTAGTTCTTTAACAAGACGAGGTATGTGCTATTTTGTTACATTAGGGGTTGTTTTTGAGCTTGTTGTGTGTTCAGATGATGCTAACAATCCCCTGCTCTCACAAGATTGTATCGTGTGACCGTAGCAGCTTAAGAATACTTAATAGGAATTGTTTTTGCCATTACGATAATACATGAAAAATAAATAAAGCATGGTTTACTCATAGACGTTACATGATATAAATTTATCATGAGCGTATCGCGAGTAATCCTAGAGTAGCGATGAGATTGTATCTCGTGATAGAGTGTCTCTTTATTGCCTACGATGCGCCAACAAAGGTGGTGGTTCTCCATTAAAAGGATTCCATCTGTTAATGCTTTTGGCTTGCATTCCCACGGCGCGCATTACGGCCCTATCTCCATAGCGTTCCCGCATTTTATCCATGGCACTGGTGAGGTTAATGGTT
>NVRM01000105.1 GCA_002400885.1 Flavobacteriaceae bacterium | reverse complement strand
GAAAGAAAAACGCCGTATGTTGACCTCATGAAATATGCGTAATAATTATTTTTTAAAATAAGTTAATAATTACTTGTTTTAATCATAGAATACGATACAGTTTTCTTTGAAAATCAATAGAAAATGGTATCGATGTGACGAGGGCTTACCTTCATTACTTCTACTTGTTTTTTTTGTATCGTATCGTGGTAGGCTGTTGCGTTAGGGATAGCAGCGGTTACCCTGCAGCTTTTTATGTGCTGGAACCATGCAAATGGTTCCAGTATATAAAAAGTGAAGCGTATGAGCGTATAGCCCGACCCTTGGGGAACGCCCAAAATTGATTTATGGAGGTATAAAAAGTGAGGTATGAGATGTTAGAAATTAGCATTGAGAGTGAGCAATCCAGTAACATCAACTCCTTCTCTCTTATTTCCTGTCTCTAGTTTTTTTCTCCTATAAAGTCATTATATTTTATGCAAGGGACGCGACCATTTGGGTTTCTCGTCCAGGCTTTTAAGCAGGGAGTTTTCTGCTTCTACGGTTGCTGGTTGCTTATTTTTAGTAAATGGTTTTTGAGGGCTTAAGCCTAGCTCATCAAACATTTTCATATCTTCATTTACATCTGGGTTGGGAGTGGTTAATAATTTATCGCCCGTAAAAATAGAATTTGCTCCTGCAAAAAAGCACATGGCCTGTCCTTCTCTACTCATGGTTGTTCTCCCGGCAGATAAACGCACTTGTGTTGTAGGCATTACAATACGGGTGGTGGCAACCATGCGAATCATTTCCCATACTTCCACCCCTTTTTCTGCTTCTAAAGGAGTTCCTTTAACAGGTACTAGGGCATTAATAGGCACCGATTCTGGATGTGGATTTAAGGAAGAAAGTGCCTGTAACATTCCCGCTCTGTCTGCTACTTTCTCTCCCATTCCTATAATTCCTCCACTACAAACGGTCACATTAGTTTTACGTACATTTTTAATGGTATCCAAGCGATCTTGATAGCCTCTTGTAGAGATTACTTTTTTATAATATTCCTCCGAAGAGTCCAAGTTATGATTATACGCATACAAGCCTGCCTCTGCCAAACGTTTTGCCTGGTTTTCTGTAATCATCCCCAGGGTACAACAAACTTCCATTTCCAATTTATTGATGGTCCGCACCATTTCTAATACCTGCTCAAAATCTTCGCCATCTTTTACGTTTCTCCAAGCGGCACCCATACAGACTCTAGAACTACCAGAAGATTTTGCTTTTAATGCCAGTTTTTTCACTTCCTGTACACTTAATAAATCATTTCCTGTAATGTCTGTATTATAACGCGCTGCCTGTGGACAATAGGAACAATCCTCTGGACAGCCCCCCGTTTTAATGGATACTAGTGTTGCTACTTGTACGATATTTGGATCGTGAAATTCACGGTGTACAGAAGCTGCTTTGTACAATAAATCCATTAAAGGCATCTTGTAAATAGCCATAATTTCCTCGGTTTTCCAATCATGTCTTTTGTTATTCATTTCCTTTTTTTTTGTAATATATATATTTTTTTCAACAACACTAACTATAGTAGCCACATCCTTAGCGTATTGCTAAAAATAACGGCATTCTCTTGGGAAAATCAAATTGTTTTACACCTTCACTTTCTCTTCAAATAATAAAAAAGGATAGCCCTTCGCTACAAGGCTACATCCTAGTTTAAACATTAGAGTCGCTGCGATCGCTAGGTATTATTGTATTCTCTATATGCGATCATAGACAGGCTTTCGAACACAGCTATAGCCTTAAAGTCCTCCTATACTTATACTTAATCTCCATATAATCATCCATTCCGTACTTGGAACCTTCTCTTCCATTTCCACTTTCTTTTACCCCTCCAAAAGGGGCGACTGTGGTTGATAACATTCCTGTATTTACGCCTACCATTCCAAACTCCAAGGCTTCTGATACACGCCATATTTTTGCATAATCATTGCTGTAAAAATAGGAGGCCAATCCAAAGGGGGTGTCATTTGCCATGGCGATCACTTGCATAAGCCAATAAAATACAGGTTTCGTTTTTAAAGCAAAAAGACCTATACACAGCTAAGTATCAGGTCATACCAGTGGAGTTGGATTATTAAAAAATATTATTATCTTTAGAGATTCAAGTTCTTGAGACTACACGATTCGATCATGCGTGGGCGGGATAACAAAAAAGATTTATAGGCACCGGAGATAGTTATTAAAGAAATAATAAAACATTGGACATCTAGCCCCATACTCTTCAATTGCTTTATTATATGACAAAACACTTATAGAAGGCATTCAAAATACACTAAAAAACAAATGAACAATAGGTAAAGTTAAAAAAAATAAAACGGAAAAAAACATAACAATAATACTAGTTTTGTTAATGGTTGTTTTAAATGTTAATGCACAAAAGAACAAAGCTGTTATAACATTTAATGATGGTCGAAAAGTTGAAGGGTACGGACAACTGTATGGAAATAAAACTGTAAAATTCAAAAAAGATAAAGGGAGTAAATCTTATAAATACCATTTTTCGAATATAAAAGAGTTTGAAATTATATTTACAGATCATACAGAAATATATAATTATGTGAAAATAGAAAAACAGAAAAACCCTAAAGTTTTAAAGAAAATTGTTTCTGGCAAGGTTGAACTATTCATACAGACATTTAAAAACCATAATACGGGTGATTTTTTTTCTAATGTTCCTAGGATTAATTTGGGGATTACTACTTATTATTATTTAAGAAAACAAAGCGAATCAGAGGCTTTCTATCTTACCTCAAGCCAATTGATTTCGAAAAGCTTTAAGAAGGGGGCATTGCTTTTTTTTAAAGATTGCCCATTACTTGTTGAAAAGATACGAAAAAGAAATTATGAAAAAAACGACATAATAGATGTAGTAGAATTTTATAATTATTATTGCAAATAAAAACATTATTAACAAGCAATAAACAATTAATTATGAATCAGAATTAATAATAGTTGGGCATAACAAAAATCTAATAAACCGATCATATTTTAATATGTTGTAAATTTCACTTTTATAAAAAAAGGCCTGATATAAAACACCAGACCTATAATAACGTTTTTTTGAAGTTCAAAAACAACTTAAATTCGCGCAACAATGCCGCTTTTAAAAAAGTACTTTATTCTGCTTTAAGTAACTTAAAATGCTTCTTAAAAACCTCCAATGGAGTTCTATGCCCATTCGCTTCGAACGTATGTACAACATTAGATTTCCTGTCTTCTAGATACTTGAGTGTGTCGGACGGAATCACGACAGTATCCTTTTCTCCTACAACAATTGTATGTAAAATACTCTTGTTCTCCACCTGAATAACCGCTGGTTTTGACATACTATTCTTTTCCAATGAAGGATTGAACAGCAGGCTCGGTATCTTGTACTTATTACTAAGGTGAAAGGCTAGATGTCCTCCCATACTACTTCCGATGATTAGGTCGATTTGATGCTGTTCACAGAGTGCTGCTAAATCAGAAAAAACCGTCTTTGCCTCTTCTTTGTAGTTTAACCGTGGATTGAAAAGGGTATGCCCTTCTTGCATAAGCCAATCCGTTTTACTTGACTTGTTACTGGATAATAAACCGTGGAGATAGATTATATTCATACTTTTTTAGGGGGTGTTATTCTTTTAATTTTAGTTGTTTTTTTAAAGGTCTTCCGTGTTTAAATGGATGATTGATTGACTTGCACTAAACTTCTATAGAAATTCAACAACTTCTTTGATTTCCCCCCTTTGGATTTCAAAAGGGTGTCCGAGTACATGTATTCCTTCCAAAAATACAATGTTTTTTAGAACTGAAGAAGGTATCATTCTGAAATAGAGATACACTAGCATTGGTGTTTTTTCTACATCGTGACTTCAAGTGATTTTTATCTTTTAACAAAATCCCCATCTAGCATTGATGTGATGTGATTTTATTTTAGGGCTGTTCGTGAGTTACTCCGCAGTTGCTTCTACAAAACCAGCTATGCTGCCTCATGAATTCCAATTTATAAAATAAAAAATGGATGAATAAAAACGAACCAAAAAAGGAGACTTTTATGAGGTGTTTTTTAAGGCGGCTAATACCAAATACATTCCCGAAGGACAGTTTAGAAATGGAATTATTTTTTATTTGTTCTCCGACTGGACGGATAACTAGGCGAAAAATCTAAGGATAGTGATAGCTATCGTACTCTTTTTCAATAATCCTATAACGTATAATACTTGTAGTCAAATGATTAGATAAACTTTTTATATCGATCATTTTGTTTTTTAATTCCTATTAGCCCTTCTTTTTACACCAAAGGAAAACCAGCATAAAAATCTTTATTTTTGAAGCTAAAAAAACCAATCCTTCACACGATAATGAAGAGTTGGTTTTATCAAGATTCAAAGGCTGTATATTCTTAATGCACTCCTTATAGGATTCCTGCATGATTGACATCCTTATCTTTTCACAATTCTATAAGACCTATTTAACGTTCCTTTATCATCTCTTATATTGACGATGTACATACCTCTTGCCAAATAAGAAAGGTTCTCTACTATGATTTTTCTCCCTCTATTAAAAACCTGTTGAAACACACGTTTTCCTTTTACATTATACAAGGAAATTATGAACACCTGAGATTCCTCTGATTTCACATTAAAACTATCATCCACCAATGTAGGATATATTTTTATCCTAACATCTTTATTAATTAATTGCTTCAAGTCAGTTGCTTTATTATCTACTAAAACAGTCGGAATTGATTTAACAGGAATCTCCTCTTCAGAATTTTTTTCAACAGGAACAGGAACAGGAGCAGGTGCTGCAGAAGCAATTGTTTGAGTCGTATTTTTAGAATTATACCTTTTTTGTGCCGAAATTGCATTTTCCCAAGTTCTCAAATAAGCTTCAGCTCCCCTATACCAAGTCTCTATCTCCTTATCGGTTTTACCCAATGCTTTAAAATCTTCTATTAAATCTGGCAACAAACCATAATGAGCAAATCCATCCGTATTAAAATCGAAAGTCTTATCTCCTGATTCTTGTTTTTCAAAAACAATTCCACCATCAAAAGAAGTAAACGGATAGTTTATTTTATTTCCTTGTGGTTTTTTACAGTCATTCACTTTAGGATTAAACCGAGGTCCCAATGCATTCAAACTACCAAAGAAATCGGTACTCAAAGTCGTCGCTTCTATATTTTTATATTTTAAGGAGGCATCCGAAATAAGTTTGTTATTCAAAAAAGCATCCTCTGATGTTGGGTGCTTACATTTAGAACCGTTTTCATTTGACTTCGTTGTTATTTGAGCAAGTAGGCCTCCTCTAGAAAAAACAGCCTCCCCTACAATTTTAACATCATCATTATGAGTCACTATATATGGATATCCATACGGATCTAACACCTCTTTAATTTCTTTCACTCCCTTTTTACTTGCATGATCTATATCTATCATAATTCCTTTACTCATTAATGAATTCATGAGTATTTTTCCTTTAGGCTTTAACCCAACAGAATTACAATAGTATTGAAGTTCGTCTGTTATTTCTGGCAACTCTGGTATTTTAGACAAATCAATCGGTGTTATTGCTCTTACAATTTCTCCTATAATTCCCTTTCCAAAACCACAAAGTTCTTTATAAGCTTCTAGGTCAAAAGCCGGTCTTTTATGTCCAAATTTCCCTTCTTTTTTACAAAGTTCATATTGATCCAATTCACCATTAAAAATAGCTTGTCCAAATTCATACACAAAACCTCCTTTATTACTTCCTACAAAATCATTGTTATAATGCAATGCTGGAAAGATAGCCCTTATACCCTGATCATAATGAAATTGTACTTTTTCTTCAATGTATTCTTTGGTGCATTTAGGTCTATTTTTAGCTCCATCAATACAATCCATCAAATCAGCAATTTCTAAACCTAATACAATTGCCAATTTCCCTTGCTTAATCACTCTTCTTGCCTCTTTTGGAGTTTTCACAATACGCATCCATCCTTTACCAACACCTCCTTCTTGGGCATCAATATAATCCTGTAAATCGTACATGAATTTTATACTTATATTAGACACCTCTGTCCCACTAAACTGTGAATCATCCGGATTGGGTGTTCCTTCTTCTGGATAGAGAGAAGACCCTAGTTTATCATATACAATTTCCATAAGAATAGAGGCTGCAATATTATCTACAGTATACACCGTCATTAAACGAAGACCTCCTAAGCGTGCTCTATCTAACCATTTGTAGTAATTCATTTGATGAGTTGCTTCATTAAATTTTGGCCAATCTTTAAATGTTGGAAACCCGCTTGTATCATGCCCTTTGTACATTTCACCTAGAACGGACTTAAAATCAATAGCATGTTGCCCATCTCCTCCCGTCCTTGAAAGCGCTCCTAAAGGATCTAAATGCCCTCCATTTCCATGAGTGGTTGCACAGTCTTTCAAGGCATCTTGAATTCCTAAAGGTGAAAACATCTTACCCGTATTAATAAGTCCATGTACCATATTATGAGAAGCTCCGTGGTTATGTACATCTGCCATCCCATAAACAGAGCCATCACTAAATTCTGTTTTAATAATTTCACCTGTAAGGTTTAACTTTGCCTCTGGAAATTGAGTACATGAATTACAAGAAGCATAACCTAAATTTATCGCTTTTTTAAGTTTTCTAGTCAATTTAAGAGTCGGAAACCAATGTGGAGATATGAAATACGATTCATACATATATTCTCCTGTTTTTTTATGTTGTAATACAATTTTACTCTCTTTATTTCTAAGCATAGTCCAAATTACATCCTCCGATAATTCATCTGTTAAAACAATACGGTTCCCATATGTCGCCAACATTCGTTTATTATCATTATAAAAAATAAATTCGCCTAAGCCAGCAGGTTTCAAATAAAACAAACCTAAAGCTCCATCAACACTAAAAGTTTTTCCTAAAAGGCCATTTGCATTGTATTTAATCTCATAACAACTATTCGCTAATTTGTGAATCCCCTCATTATTCACAAAAGTATAATTTGTTTGTGAAAACGAAAAAAAAGGGAATAACATAAAACATACATGTAATAATTTTTTCATATTAAATGGGTATTAAGTTAATAAAACACAAGTCTACTGATTTGTTTATTCCCCGCCAATATAAGATTTTATTTTAAACATCCGAATCATAAAACCACACATCCATCTAAAAACCAACACACTACAAGTTGCTATTTAAGAATAACTCCTCTAAATAATTCATAAAACCTAATTATTAAAAAATAGAATAGCAACTATGAATACCCTAGTAATTTCCAACTAAATAAAGCAATAAATAATGCTCGTTTTAATCGGAAATTAGAAAACTAATTCGGTCTAGGAGTCCCGTAAAAAAACCGAATACACCTATTCTAAAATAACAAAAAACTAATCCAATAGAAAATTTCAATAAAAAGGAAGCGTCCTCGCTTTTCGATACCATCACTCATAGCGACGAAATTCAAGTAAAAATTTATAGAAATCCGCAGATGGTATCGTAGTTAAACTCAATCAGTTCTATACATCCTAGAAGAAACAGTTTTAAATGTAACCTACCTCGTTAATTAACGAGGTAGCCTAAAGGTGAGCTTACTGTATTTTCTTTGCAATATCAAGAGATAGGAATACTTGTGAGATGCATATAGCTCGTTATTTTCAATAATTACTGCCAAAAAACTTATGATTAATTTAATTGCTCCCACAAAACAGTACTCATAGCTATGAATACTACATGAGTAGATTCACGTTTGGCAGTACTCTGAACGTCATTACTGTCAGTGGTTTTTACTTTTTTGAAAAAACTCTCCTCTACCATTGACGTAATTTTATTGCACATCGTCGTCACTTCGAGTGATTACGACGATAGGAGTAATTTTATCGAGAAGTTTATGTTTAGTAGGAGTTCTC
>NVRM01000104.1 GCA_002400885.1 Flavobacteriaceae bacterium | reverse complement strand
CCATCGATGTCGTGAAAAACAGACCAGGTATAGTGCAAACTATTTCCTTCGGTAAAAGCATCTCCCCATTTCAAAGGGTTGAAGGGCGATTGAAAATCTCCTTCTTTATTTTTTCCACGCATTAAATTAGTACTCGGATCAAATAAGTTTTTGTAATTCATAGATTGCTTAAAATACTTTTCTGCAATCTCCGTTTTCCCTAATTTTTCTGCCATCTTAGCAATCGTAAAATCAGCATAAGCATATTCCAAGGTACGTGCAGCGTTTTCATGAATCCCTACATTATAAGGCACATACCCTAAGTCGTTGTAATAATCCAATCCAGCTCTACCAACCGAATTCACTGGCCGTCCTTCTAATTGCGTAGCATTTTTCAACATGGCTTCTAACAGTAATTCTGTATCCATATTCTTCACCCCTTTTAAGAAAGCATCTGCAATAATAGGAGCAGAATTCGATCCAATCATACAATCTCTATGTCCAGGACTTGCCCATTCTGGCAACCAACCTGATTCCTTATATGTATTGGCCAAACCTTCCATTATTTTACCGTTCAACTCAGGATACATCATGTTAAAAAATGGAAACACCGCTCTAAACGTATCCCAAAAACCATTGTCGGTAAACATATATCCGGGTAATACTTTTCCATTGTATGGACTATAATGAACTACCTTATTGTCTTTGTCAAACTCATAGAATTTCCTAGGAAATAACAAGACGCGGTACAAACTTGAATAAAATGTTTCTAAGTTATCTTGGTTATCGTCTTCTACAACGATACGTCCTAATTCATTTTCCCAAGCTTGTTTTGCTTTCTCTTTGGTTTGCTCAAAGGTATCTTTTCCAATTTCTCTTGATAAGTTAATCTGTGCTTGTTCATGGCTAATAAATGAAGAAGCTACTTTTACATGCACCGCTTCCCCTTTTTTAGTTTTAAAACCGATAATAGCACCTACATGCTCTCCTTCGCTATCTAAAGAATTTTTAGCTAATTCCCAACCGTCACTCCAAGTATGATGTACTTCAAAATCCTTGTCAAACTCCGCTACAAAATAATTATGAAAATTATCTGGGACTCCACCGCTATTATTTCTACAATAGCCAATAATCTTACGTTCCTCAGGTATAATTTTAACCATAGAACCTTTAAAGAAGGCATCTAAAATGATATAAGATTCCTCCGACTCCGGAAAAGTAAATTTAAATTGTGCCGCTCTTTCTGTAGGCGTCACTTCTGCCACAACATCGTAATCGGCTAGATATACCGAATAATGATGTGGTTTTACTGTTTCGGCTTTGTGTGAAAACCAAGAAGCACGTTCGTCCTCTTGAAATTTTAATTCCCCCGTAGTAGCCATCAAAGAAAAGGCCGCATAATCATTGATCCAAGGACTCGGCTGATGAGTTTGTTTGATCCCTCTAATTTTATAATCGTCGTATTTATAGGTCCAACCATCACCCATATTATTGGTCATAGGCGTCCAGAAATTCATCCCCCAAGGCGTTGCAATGGCAGGATAGGTATTTCCATTGGAGAGCTTAAACTCAGAATCAGTTCCCATTAGTGGGTTCACTAAATCTACCAAGTCACCTACTGGTTTTTTATCCCTTGATGTTCCTTCTTGTTTCCCACAAGAAATCAAGAGAAGTACGAACACACATTGTAAAATATATTTTATCATAATTTTAATTTTAAGGCTACGGAAATCACTTACTATTTCTACTGTTTTAATTGATGAATACCTCATCTATAAAAATAAAGACACCTCCTGTTTTCTTTTCCTTTTTATACCCTTCCACAACTACTTTTACATATCTCGCCTGAGTGGGTGTAAACTCGATTTTAAAATCCTTTAAAAGAGGGATTTCATTTTTCACAAAATCTCTTTTTAAAACACCTGCTTCTTTAAAATTCGTCCCATCTAATGACAATAGCACTTTAAAACCTGTCGGAAAATAGATGCCTGGAATTTGATTTTCCATAGCACCAACAATCACATTTTCCACCTCGGTTTCCACTTCTAAATCAATCAATAATTCCATATCCATGTCTAACCAAGCTTGCCAATGTCCATCGTGAAAATTTTTACTTCCACGGATACTATTGACCATATTATAAACACCTGTTCCCTTATAACTATTATTGATTTCACTGATATAACTTACCGATTTACCAATCGCTTTATGATAGACAAAAGACTGCTCTAACAACTTTCCTACAGGAATATCATTTTCAAAAACAGAAGCCTTTACCGTATTGGTTTCTCTGATGATAAACGGACTAAGATACGTAGCGGAAGTCGCAGTCACCGGACTACCATCCAAGGTATATCGAATATCCGTCCCAGAAAATTCATTCTGTAAACTGATTTCTAATTCTTTTTTATCTGAAGTAATGACGGCTTCATAGGTCACCAAAAAAGCGCTTTTCGCATAATTAATTCCTAAAAACTCATAGCGATTTAACAAGGGCATAAGTCGTTGAGAAAAATCATCCCAATCTCTAGAAGCCTTAGGACTCCATAACGTTTCTGACATGGCTGCCAAACGAGGATAGAGCATGTATTCCATATGAGATACCGTGGGAATATATTCCGTCCATAAATTGGCTTGTCCTCCTAAAACATGTGCTTGCTCCTTTGGAGACATCCCCGCTACGATAGGATCAAACTCATAGACTTTACTCAAGGTAGTAAACCCACCCCAAGCCAATGGTTCTTCACTTTTAGGGCCTTGATAATGGTCAAAATAACAATGACTTCCAGGAGTCATCACCACATCATTCCCGTGTTTTGCAGCTTCCCAGCCACCTTCAACTCCTCTCCAGCTCATCACCGTGGCGTCTTTTGCCAAGCCTCCTTCTAAGATTTCATCCCAACCCATCAGTTTTTTTCCTTTTGAACTGAGGAATTTCTCCATGCGTTTGATAACATAGCTCTGTAATTCGTCTTCACCACTAAGCCCTTCGTTTTTGATACGTTGCTGACATTCTTTGCATTTTTTCCAAGTACCTTTTCCTGCTTCATCTCCTCCAATATGAACATACTTAGAAGGAAACAATGGTAGTATTTCTAACAATACATTTTCTAAAAACTCAAAAGTCGATTCTTTCCCTACACAATACATTCCTGGGTTTTCCCAATTGGCATCAGGTTCCTCATCTGAATAGATACCGCAGCTTAAACTAGGGTATGCAGCTACCGAACTCGCAACATGTGCGGGCAATTCAATTTCTGGAATTACTTCAATCCCTTTTAAGGTAGCATAGGCTACAATTTCTCTAATATCTTCTTGGCTGTAAAAACCTCCTTGAGTTTGGGTATAGCCCTCCTCTTTTCCATTAATTTCTCGAAGTTGTTTGTTCTCCGATTCAATCCTAAAAGCTCCAACACTCGTTAATTTAGGATATTTTTTAATAGCGATTCTCCATCCCTGATTGTCTACCAAGTGCAAATGCAAGACATTCATCTTAAGCTTGGACAAACCATCGATCACTTCTTTGACTTCGTCCACTTTAAAGAAATGTCTGGACACGTCCAACATTAGTCCCCGCCATTGAAAACGAGGTTGATCCTTAATCACTATGTTTGGAACGATCCAATCCACATTTTTCACAAGCTCACTACTTTCTATTTGAACAGGAAGCAGTTGCAATACACTTTGTACTCCGTATAAAAAACCTTGTTTACTATGGGCTTTGATCCTGATATTCTCTGCAGAGATTTCCAATACATAGCCCTCTTTCACAAGGGAAGTATCGCTTATAAAAACAATCGTATTTGTTGGGTTTTCTTCTTGAATACGGACTGTTAAATCCATCCCTGACGCGAGTTTAAACTTACGACTTAACAAGGATACTGCCTCCTTAGCTTCCAAGTCTAATTGACAAATTGTGGTTTGCTTGTCGAACACAAACAACCCTGTTTTTAATTCGGTAAATAAGGGTTTGGGTATGATTTTAATATCCTCCGCTACAAAAACCTTTGTTGGTTTTGAATTACAAGAGAGTAATGTAATACTTAAAAAAGCACACAATATATATTTAAAATAAGTCATTTTTCTCTAATTTAATCGATTAAAATTTCATCAACAAACAACCACGAACCGCCACCTTTTGCCGTTTTTTCATGATTAATAGCGATCACTTTTACAAAAGCAGCTTGTAGATTTCCTACTGGAATTACAAAATCTTTCAATTCAGATTTCGCGTTTTTCTCAAAAGCACGCGTAATTTCAGCCACCTTGGTAAATGTTTTTCCATCCTCAGAAACTAGGATTTTAATTGCAATTGGAAAGTAAATCCCAGAACCTTGATCTTCCATAGAACCTACGGTGATGGTCTCAAAAGAAACACCTTCCGTTTCTATTACAATTTCTAAGTCGTTTCCTATCCATCCCTGCCATTGTCCATCTTTAAAATTCTTAGTTCCTCGCAATACATTGACCAAACCAAATTCACTAGGTCCTTTATAAGAATCACTAAAGGCTTGGATATAGGTCACTTTTTTACCTGCGGCCTTATGAAAATTGATTGTTTTTTCAAAGAGTCTTCCTATGCGTTTATTGTTTTTAAACAGCGACGCTTTTAGGGTGGTCGTTGTTGTCAATTGAAAAGGTTTTTCATAGCGATTCGACTGTTCATTTACAGGCGACCCATCAAGGGTATAACGAATATCAGCATTTGAAAACTCATTTTGTAAGCTAACTTCTAATTGATTAGTAGCGAGATTCATCTTGGTATCGGCCGTAATTAAATACACACTTTTAGCATAGTTAATGTTCAATTTTTCATAGCGCTGAAACATCGTTAAGATACGCTCAGAAAAATCATCCCAATTACGTGATTCTTTAGGACTCCAAACGGTTTCTGCCAAGGCAGCAATTCTCGGATAAATCATGTATTCCGATTGGGATTCTGTAGGCACAAACTCCGCCCATAAATTGGCTTGCCCTCCCAATACATGTTTCGCTTCTTCGGCAGTCATTCCTTCCACCACAGGGTCAAAAGTATAAACTTTACTCAAGGATGTATGTCCACCCCAAGCTTGAGGTTCTTCGTCTCTAGGCCCTTGATAATGGTCAAAATAACAATGAGAACCAGGGGTCATTACCACATCATTTCCATGTTTGGCAGCTTCCAATCCTCCTTTAACACCTCTCCAACTCATCACGGTAGCATCGGGTGCCAATCCTCCTTCAAGAATCTCATCCCATCCCACTAGTTTCTTCCCTTTAGCATTGATAAATTTCTCCATGCGTTTGATAAAGTAACTTTGCAACTCTTCTACATTTTCCAATCCTTCCGCTTTCATGCGTTTTTTACAATCTGGGCATTTCCCCCAATTGGTTTTGGTCGCTTCATCACCTCCAATATGAATGTATTTAGAAGGAAAAATATCCATTACTTCCAACAATACATTTTCCAAGAATTCAAAAGTGTGTTCTTTTCCTGCACAAAAAATATCCGTAATCGGCCAAACTCCCCCAGACGGCACCCCTATTTTTGTATTAAAACAGGACAATGCAGGGTAAGCAGCAATCGCACTAGACACATGGGCAGGCATTTCAATTTCTGGAATGATCTCCACATTTTTTTTCAGTCCATAAGCAACTATTTCTTTTAAATCTTCTTGGGTCAAAAACCCTCCGTAGCTTCCCTTCTGAGTAGCTGTTACTGCTTCTCTATTGTTCCAATGTAAATCCTCTTGATCCACACGCCAAGCACCAACTTCTGTTAGTTTTGGGTATTTTTTAATTTCAATTCTCCATCCTTGATCATCTACCAAATGCAAATGCAATACATTCATTTTATGCAGTGCCAATCTATCGATGGTTTTCATCAAATAGTCTTTCCCAAAAAAGTGTCGTGATAAATCCAACATCAATCCACGCCATTTAAAACGCGGTTCATCTTTGATCGTTACCGCAGGAATGACCCAGTCGGTATCGCTTACCAACGTTTCACTTTCGATGGCAACGGGTAATAATTGACGGATTGTTTCCAATCCATACACAAATCCAGCATTGGTTTTTGCAGCGATGCTAATTTTGGAAGCATTGCTCACGAGTATATACCCTTCTCTTGCCAAGGTCTCATCTTGTAAAAATGTGATGAAATTTGTAGGAACCTCCTTGCTTACAATTTGAATATCCAGTCCTGCAGCCGCCTTTAGTTTTTTTGTTAATGCAGCAGCAATTTCATGTTGCTCTTCATTATTCACAACAAATACCGTGTTTTTATTAAATTCAAACACGCCTTCATTGAGGACTAAGGATACTGGTTTTGGAATAATTTTTATGTCATTCACTGTAAAAACTTTGACTTGTTTTGTACATGAACTCAATGAAAATATCGCCACAGCGATCATAAAAACTACGCGAACTGAATACTTCATAATTTTGTTTTGAGGGGTTATCATACTAAAAGTAATTCCATCCAACAGGTTTCACTCATTTTTTAAAACTTTTCTCTTCCTTAAAAAATAAAACGATCACTATGACCCGCTATTTTTTAACTTGATAAAAGAACAAACAATGCTATTTAACAACTGTCATTGGAACATTCCCTTGGTATTATTTTATATATGCTTCTAATAATTCTGAATATACAGATGCTTTTATTTGATATGATTTTAAGCTTGCAGGAATTAAAATAGTTTCCCCTTTTAATACCGTTTCAGATTGGTTATCTCCAAAATGAATACTTGCTTCACCTTCCACACACATATAAATCACAAAGGAATCTTTGTCTGAATTATCCACTGACAACTCACCTTTTACAGCGACCATATTGGTAGTAAAATACTCACAACTCACCATTGGAGAAGAGGCATTAACTACGGTATCATAATCGGTTGTGTATTTTTTTTCTGCTTTATAATCAATAGCATCCAAGGCCATTTCTGTATGTAATTCACGTCCATTTCCTTGATCATCTACACGATCCCAATCATACACACGGTAAGTAATATCACTTGTCTGTTGAATTTCCGCTAACAATACTCCCGCACCAATGGCGTGAATACGTCCTGTAGGAATAAAATAACAGGCACCTTTTTTCACTTTTTCTTGGTTCATTATTTCCAACAACTTCTTGTTTTCCAAATGTTCCACATACGATTCCTTGGTTACATCTTGATTAAACCCAACGATTAAATCGCCATGATCTTCTGCCTGCATTACATACCACATTTCTGTTTTCCCAAAAGAGTTATGACGTTCTTTTGCCAACACATCATCTGGATGTACTTGAATACTCAAAGCCTCTTTGGCATCGATAAACTTGATTAATAAAGGGAAATTATCACCGAATTTCTCATAGACCTTTTGCCCTACCAAGTCTCCTTTGTGTGCTTTTAATATTTCTTGTAAATTCTGCCCTTTTAAAGCCCCATTGGTCACCACAGAAATATTACCATTAACATCTGATATCTCCCAGCTTTCGCCAATATCATCTCGGGTAGACTTCTTGTTAAACAGTGCTTTTAATTTCTCTCCTCCCCAAATTTTATCTTTTAATATCGGTTCGAATTTTATAGGGTAATTTGTTGTCATGTATTGTTGTTTTTTTGTTTGTTGTTAGTTGATCCCCTCTGCCTTTAGCATCTCCCCAAAGGGAAGAAAGGAATTCTATCTATTTTTGTTATCGTTTATCTATTTCTCAAAGTAATGAGCGTCCTATCTCAATACTAAAATCTATTCCTAGTCCTACATCCTGATTCCTCTGTCCTATCTCAATACTAATATCTCAATACTAATATCTCAATACTAATATCTAAACACTAAAATCTACTCCTAGTCCTACATCCTGATTCCAGTCTCCTATCTCAATACTAATATCTAAACACTAAAATCTACTCCTAGTCCTACATCCTGATTCCAGTCTCCTATCTCAATTCTAATATCTCAACACTAAAACCTACTCCTAGTCCTACATCCTGATTCCAGTCTCCTGTCTCAATTCTAATATCTCAATACTAAAATCTACTCCTACCTCCTGATTCCAGTCTCCTATCTCAATTCTAAAATCTCAACACTAAAATCTACTCCTAGTCCTACATCCTGATTCCAGTCTCCTGTCTCAATTCTAATATCTCAATACTAAAATCTACTCCTAGTCCTACATCCTGATTC
>NVRM01000004.1 GCA_002400885.1 Flavobacteriaceae bacterium | reverse complement strand
CTTTTGAACATATATACTGCATAAAAGACAGTCTTCGATTTGAAATTATCAATTGTACAGAGTTTATATTTTCAATACCATTAGCAGTACTCTGGACGTCATCACTGCCACTTGTTTTTACTTTTATTAAATCTACCATTGACGTAATTTTATTCACTATTCTAGATACAATATTATTTCTATTTCCGTTCTTTTGCTCACGATCGCATCCGTCATCCTCGCGAACGCGGGGATCCAGAGTAAAAAAGGTGCGCAACTGCATGTCGTTAACGTAATTTCAGTGTACATCGTCGTCACTTCGAGTGATTACGACGGTAGGAGTAATTGTATCGAGAAGTTCCTGTTTAGTAGGAGTTCTCGATACATTTTTCTTCTAATTTTTAAACAGAATGCATAACGACAATCGAATATTTTCAGAAGAACGTAAATAATATTGTTTTAAAAACAAAGAGAAATCACATCGAATCCCTTTATATCACTCATAATTTCACTTACAATATCATCCCTTCATAAGCATTATTTTAATATTTATAATTAAAAAAATTTGTCAATTTAAATATCAATCGTATATTTGCGATTAACTATGAGTATACAAAGAACAAATCAGGAAGTAAATTATTTAGAGGAAACAGCAGTCTTGGCAAAATATGCAAAGGCCTTAGGACATCCAGCGCGTATTAAAATTTTAAACTATTTAGCCAGTCAGAGTTGTTGTTATACAGGAGAACTAGTAGACGTACTTCAATTGGCTCAGTCTACAATTTCACAGCATTTAAAAGAACTGAAATCAGCAGGCTTGATACAGGGGCAAGTGGAACCGCCTAAAATTAGGTATTGCATCCATGCTGAAAACTGGAAAAAAGCACAGGAATTATTCAATCAGTTTTTTGACAAGAATTGCTGTTTGGGCTCTTGTGGAGAACAGTAAAAATTTGGAAGTAGGAGGCAAGAATTAGTGCGAAAAGAGACGTGTAATATCTTGTTTTTATTTCTAGCTTAAGTGTCCCATTTGAATGGAGTCCCAAAAATCACGTGTCTTAGGTAAATCAATCATATAAAAAATAACATTATGAAAACAATAAAAATATTAGGAACAGGCTGTACAAATTGTAAAGTAACCGAAGCTATAGTACGGGAAGTTGTTGCTGAATTAAGCATAGAAGTAACTATTGAAAAGGTGGAGGATATGCAGCAAATAATGGAGTTTGATGTTATGAGTACTCCAGCAATTGTAGTAGACGGAAAAGTTGTGCTATCCGGTAAAGTTCCCACTAAAGAAGCGTGTAAAAATCTATTGGTTGCTATTTTGGCAAACGAAGCTATGGATGCTTCTTGTTGTGGTGGAAATACTTCTTGTTGTTAAAACTTGAACTTATTATTCACATCTCACATCTCACATCTCACATCTCACATCTCACATCTCACATCTCACATCTCACATCTCACATCTAATATCTCATATCTAACATCTAACATCTATACCTCATGAAAACAAACGAATTTATACAGCAATTAGCCGCTCATACAAACAAAGAGTTGCTATTTCAATACCAAGAAAATATATTGGTAGGTGCTAATTATCACATTACTGAAATTAAAAACACCACATTTGATACGGTAGATTGTGGGGGTACTCCCAATTATTGGCAAGAAACAATTGTTCAGTTATTGGAGAATAAAAACGAATTGGATCGTAAAGAGTATTTATCTACAGACAAAGCCTTAACCATATTTAAACGGGTAAATGCAATCAAACCATTACTAATGGATGCTGAAATAAAATTCGAATACGGAAATGATTCTTTCCACACTTCAGTAATGGTTGTAGATAGTTTAACGCTTATCAATAATCAAGTATTGGTGAAGTTAGCCATGGTACACACAGCTTGTAAAGCCGAAGATGTATGTGGAATTCCATCATCTGATGTGGCTTCTGACGATTCTTGTTGCGGTCCCACAGGTTGTTGTTAATGTAGCAAAAAGCCATGAAGTTAAAAATACTAATTAAAAAATAATGCCTCACTCCCTTCCACATTCTCCCCTTCGGGGAGATGCCAAAGGCAGAGGGGCTTCTAATATCTCACTACTAAATTCTCATATCTAATTCATGAAAACAAGATTAAAATTTTTAGACCGTTATTTAACCTTATGGATCTTTTTAGCCATGGCTATAGGCGTAGGACTTGGTTATTTATTTCCAGGGATCAAACATGTAACGGAATCACTAAGTGTTGGTTCTACCAACATTCCATTAGCTATTGGATTGGTGTTAATGATGTACCCACCCTTAGCGAAAGTAGATTACAGTTTAATACCAACGGTACTTAAAGACACCAAATTAATGACCATGTCCTTATTTTTAAACTGGATTGTGGGCCCTATTTTGATGTTTGCATTGGCAGTTATTTTTCTGAGAGATTATCCTGGGTATATGTCGGGTGTTATTTTAATTGGCTTGGCACGTTGTATTGCCATGGTGATTGTTTGGAATGATATGGCTGGAGGTTCTCGTGAATATGGAGCAACTTTAATTGCTTTAAATAGTGTTTTTCAAGTGTTTACCTATAGTTTTTATGCTTGGTTATTTATTACGGTATTACCTCCTTATTTTGGAGTAGAAGGTTTTGATGTTACGATCTCTGTATGGGAAGTAGCGAAAAGTGTATTGATTTACCTTGGAGTCCCATTTTTAGCAGGTTTTTTAAGTCGAAAATACTTGGTGAAATTCAAAGGGAAAGACTGGTATAATCACAAATTCATTCCGTTTATATCACCCATTACCTTGATTGCTTTATTGGCGACCATCGTATTGATGTTTAGTTTAAAAGGTGATATGATTGTGGAAATACCCATGGATGTATTCCGAATCGCTGTACCGCTTGTTATTTATTTTATGTTGATGTTTTTTGTGAGTTTCTTTACTGGGAAAGCCATGGGAATCGATTATAAGCGAAATGCATCGGTAGCATTTACGGCTACTGGGAATAATTTTGAATTAGCAATAGCAGTGGCTATCGCAATATTTGGAATAAATTCTCCGCAAGCATTTACAGGAGTTATTGGGCCTTTAGTAGAAGTACCAGTGCTTATTGTTTTGGTAAATGTATCCTTGTATTTGAAAAAACGTTTTTACCCAACAACTAAGTAAAAAACATGTTCGATTGGTTACAACAATTCGCAGATTGGCTGGTATTTGGTGTTTTTAACATCGAAACAACGAGTCATTTAGGAAAGGCACTCAATTTTTTTGTATTTGATAGTATAAAAATAATGTTGTTGATATTGGTGATTATCTTTTTTATGGGGATTGTAAATAGTTACTTTCCTGTAGAAAAAGTACGCAATTACTTGTCACGTAAAAAACTGTATGGCTTTGAGTATTTGATGTCATCCTTATTTGGAGTCGTTACGCCATTTTGTTCTTGTTCCTCTGTTCCTTTGTTTATAGGTTTTGTAAAAGGAGGGATTCCTTTGGGAGTTACGTTTTCGTTTTTGATAACTTCACCCTTGGTAAACGAAGTAGCCATTGGCTTGTTTATTGGCTTGTTTGGACTTAAAATCACGGTGATTTATGTGATCAGTGGTATTTTGTTAGGGACATTCTCTGGTATGTTATTACAGCGGTTAAAACTGGAAAAATACTTGAGTCCATGGGTACAACAAGTATTGATAAACGCCACCAAGGAAACAGAAAATTTCACGCAAGAATCCACGCCTTTTAAGGAGCGATTGCCATTTATTTGGCAAGAAACTAAGACGATCTTAAAGGGGATTGTCCCGTATGTATTGGTAGGATTAGCCATTGGAGGATTGATGCATGGCTATGTGCCTGCCGATTTTTTTGAGCAGTATATGGCTAAGGAAAACTGGTGGTCTGTACCCGTAGCTACCCTCTTAGGAGTACCTATGTATGCGGGGGCATCTGGGGTATTGCCTATAGTACAAGTGCTCGTGGAAAAAGGAATTCCATTAGGAACCGCCATCGCTTTTATGATGGGTGTAATAGGACTTTCCTTGCCAGAAGCTTTATTGTTAAAAAAGGTGATGAGTTTAAAACTGATCGCTGTCTTTTTTAGCGTCGTTACCATTTGTATTATGATCTCTGGCTATGTGTTTAATCTGGTGATGTAATATTTATATGCAAAGACGTAAAATTTTGCATCTTTGCGATTCATTGATGTCTGATTGTTGTATCTTTAACTTAAATAAGTACAATTCATGTTTAAGGTTCTACTTTATGTCGTCTGTTCTATTCTTGTAATTTTTATGAGTATTGGTGTGTATAAAGATATTAATACTCAATTAAAAATTTTGAAAGAAAATGACAGGGAAAATTGGATTTCAACCTCGGGCTATGTGGAAAGGTTGAATTTAATTGAGACTCCAAGTACGCATCCAGACCCTATTATTAGAGAGGTGTTTCCAAATAATAAATGTGAAATTTTGTATACGTTTAAGTATCATAAAAAATTGATTTTCGGGAAGGAAATAGGATTAGATACCTTACATCAGAAGAATGACATGTTGCAGTCAGATATTTTCGATAAGCTAGAAATCGGGAGTAAAGTAGAAATTTACTTTAACCCTAATAATCCAATGGAGTCAGTGCTTATTAAAGAGGATATTAATTATAGATCAGGGATTAGAGCTGCACGTAAACTTAGTTTTATTTTTCTAATGCTGGTTGTTATGATCTTATTCTATAGAGATTCAAAAATTCCGATAATTCATAGAATTAAAATCATAAGTTAATGGAAGGGACATATATTTTGTTATTTATAGGAGTTACTTGTACTTTTCTGGGGGTTTATTTGACAATTAGACACTCTTTTTCTATTAATTGGAATTGGGTTAAAGGAACTATTGTAAAATCCGAAATACATTCACATAGAGATTTTTCAAGTGAATCTGGACGTACAATGATGTATCAAAATGATATTCAGTATACATTCACCCCCAAGAGTGGATTCACTAAATTAACGGGTAAAGATATATCCTTATTAGGTACTTTTTCAACTTCAAATGAACAATATTGTAAGAGGATCCAAAACAAACTTCAAGTAGGAACATGTATAAAAGTGTATTATGATTCCAGTGGTATTCAACCAAAATCATGTTTAGTTACTGGAGTGCCAGTTTTATTTAAAATATTTATTCCTATCGGTGTATTCTTTTTACTCATGACTTTATTGTTGTATGTAGAGGAATGGGATACTAATTTAGAACTTTTATTAGATATGATAAAGATAATTGAGTAGTTGTTTGTGTATTTCAGAAGGAATTACTAAAATTAATAGCCATTTTTTTTAGCGTAGTTCTCCTTTGTATTATGATGTCGGGCCATATACTTAGTTAGGGGGGCTAAATTTCACCCGTAGAAATGCTAAATTTTGAGTATTCAATGCTATTTCCAAAACAAAAAAAGCACACTTTAAAAAGCGTGCTTTTGATTAATTATATGTGATAAAAATGTATTGTAGAGACGCAATGTATTGCGTCTCTACAATAAAAAATATTATTTAATAGTCTTCTTCAAGGCTGTCACAAATTTAAGTAAATCATCTACTTCTACATGGTCCATGATAATTACTTTGTACCAATTACATTCATTGTCGTGGCTGTCTGGAACTAATCCAAATTTATGAGCTACTTTATCCGTAATATGGTGTGATCTTATGGTGACGATATTTACATAAGGATTGTGATAATAAGTTATGTTAAGGGCGTCTAATTCCTTACAGAGCCATTTAGTTCTTAATAATAGGGTGTTTATTTTCTCGTACCATCCATAAAAACCATAACTAAATAAAATCATCCAAACGGCAATGGCATTGGCGCCAGAGCGACTTCCAGAAAGGGTTAAGTCCATTCCGTCTACATATTGTGCTTCTTTAGTAAGTACATTTTGTATTAGGTTTTTACGACATAAAAACACACCCGTTCCATAAGGAGCTTGTAGCATTTTATGAGCATCTATGGTAATGGAAGAAATGTGAGGGTTCGTAAAATTGATAGGAGACTGAAGGTTAGAAATAGGGTAGATAAAACCACCAAACGCACCATCAATATGTATTTTGAACTCCACTTTGTATTTTAAAAACACATCGGCATATACATTCGGATCATCCACAGATCCAAACATTGTAGTAGCCATGTTGGAAATAGCCATAAAGTACTTTTTCCCGTCTTTAATTAGTTGGGCTACAATGCTGTCTAATTCTTCGGTAATGATTTCTCTTGTGTCAAAATCCACAGGGATACTCACGGTATCTACACTTAGTAAATTGGAACCTTTATGTACCGAGTAGTGGGTGTCTTCTGAAGAGAGAATTACCATTTCTTCATTTTTGGCACCAAATTCATTTTTGTACAAGTTTCTGTAAACCCACAAGGCTTGGATATTAGCTTCCGTACCTCCAGTGGCTATATAGCCATCGTATTCATTTTTTTTAGCTTTAAAAATGTCTACAGCTAATACTTGCAATACTTCTTTTTCTAATTCTTGAGACCCTTTAAAAGCAGATTCTGACTTACCTACGGTATGACATCCAATATTATTTGGGTTGGCGATAAATGATTTTAACAAAGGCGATTCTTTTAAGAAGGATCCTTTAGTATTAAAGACATTTTCGTCTAAATTTGACACAGGATACCCTAAATAACAGTTTTCTTGAAAATCTACCGTAGATTTTAAAGCTTTGTCAATTTTTTTTATCAGTTTTTCTTGTGATAATTTTTTCCAGTATTTCATCTAAATGTTTGATTTTAGGTGGGGTGCCTGCCATTGCTTAATCGTAGTGTTTGAGAAGAAGTCTCGGAACGCTATGGGCTGTACTGGTATTTTAGTTATAATATAAAACACACCCCTTTTTTTATGTATTTTTTTAACTATTTTGCAAAAATAAGAATTTTGCGCTGTAATTCGCTAATTAATATGTTAATAAATTAGGGATTCAGATTTCAGAGGCTTTGTAAAATAGGACCTTGGCTAAAAGTATTGAATTACCTAGATAAATACTGTATCTTTATCATTAAAATAGCTTTTGAATGAAGAAACTACTTAAATATGGAGTTGTATTGCTTTTGGGAATGCTTCTTTCCTATAGTTGGTTTGGAAATCAAGAAAATTCAAGATCAAAAGAAGAAGTTCAACTCCTAAGAAACAGTATAAAACACGTGAGTAAACTGGTCGTTACCGAAGTTGAATATTCACAAATTTTTAATTATTCTGATGCGAAAAAGTACTTTTTTGAAACCATTAGTTTTGAGAAAAAAGTAGTTTTACTTGTCCGCGCAAAGGTACAAGTGATGTACGATTTAAAATTGATGGAAACTCAGTTAGATACCCTCGGTAAAATAATTTACATCAATAAAATACCCGCTCCTGAAGTTGTGATTAGCCCAAGGGTTCGGTATTTTGATTTTCAACAGAGTAGTTTTAATGAGTTTGATACAAAAGAATTAAATAGAATTCATACCAAGTGTATTGCTAACATCAAGAATTCTATTACATTAGATGCTTTAAATGAGAAAGCAAGAAAACAATTAATGATAGAATTGAAACAATTATATCAGTTATCAAACCTATTGGGTTGGCAGTTGGTAGATAATTCAGACAGTAAGTTGTTTGAGACATTTTTAAAAAACAAACCCATCTATTGAATTTAGATATCCAAATAAAAACCCTTCCTAATGCTCCTGGTGTTTATCAATTTTACGATAAAGACGAGGTTATTTTGTATGTAGGAAAAGCTAAGGATTTAAAAAAACGAGTGTCTTCGTATTT
The DNA here is from genome assembly GCA_002400885.1 of Flavobacteriaceae bacterium. Classification (GTDB taxonomy): domain Bacteria; phylum Bacteroidota; class Bacteroidia; order Flavobacteriales; family Flavobacteriaceae. The sequence continues at coordinate 49,817 of NVRM01000004.1, read as the reverse complement.
TACAAAAACACATGAGAATGGTAAAACTCGTGTACTGGTAAAGAAGATTACAAGTATAAAACACATTGTTGTAGGTACGGAAGCGGATGCCTTATTATTGGAGAATAATCTGATAAAAAAGTACCAACCACGCTATAATATTATGCTAAAGGATGATAAAACCTATCCTTGGATTTGCATAAAAAAAGAACGATTCTCACGGGTGTTTTTAACGCGTAGAGTCCTCAAAGATGGGTCAGATTATTTTGGGCCATACACCCATGTACGTACGGCAAGGGCTTTATTAGATTTGATAAAAGAGTTGTATAAAATACGTACGTGTAATTTTGATTTGAGTCCTAAAAACATTTCAGAAGGAAAATATAAGGTATGTTTAGACTATCATATAGGTACTTGTAAAGGAGGGTGCGAAGGCCTGCAAACCGAGGCTAATTATGATAATGACATTAAGGAAATCAGAAATATTATTAAGGGTAATTTTAAAGAATCTTTGGAGGCTTTGCATATATTGATGATGAATTATGCCGAAAACATGGAGTTTGAAGAGGCACAAAGTATCAAGGAAAAAGTAGCTTTATTATCCAATTATCAATCCAAATCTACGGTAGTAAATCCAAGTATTCACAATGTAGATGTGTTTACTATTATTACAGATGAGAGTTATGGGTATATTAATTTTTTCAAGATATCCAATGGAGCTATTATTCAGTCTCATACAACAGAGGTTAAAAAGAAACTGGATGAAACAGACAAGCAATTATTAGAATTAGTAATTGTAGAGTTACGGCAGCGGTTTAATTTGAATACAAGAGAAATTTACGTTCCTTTTCATGTAGATTTGGGGGAAGATTTAAAGGTGACTGTTCCAAAATTAGGGGATAAAAAACGAATTATAGAATTATCGGAACGCAATGCTAAATATTTTCGCCAAGAAAAATTCAAGCAAATAAAAATTGTAGACCCGGAACGTCATGTAAAACGAATCATGGGACAGATGAGATCGGATTTACGGCTTTCTTCTGAACCAAGACATATAGAGTGTTTTGATAATTCAAACATACAGGGAACACATCCTGTAGCGGCCTGTGTCGTGTTTAGGGATGGGAAACCTAGCAAGAAAGAATACCGCCATTACAATATAAAAACCGTGGTAGGCCCGGATGATTACGCTTCTATGGAGGAGGTTGTTTTTAGACGTTATAAGCGGTTATTGGCAGAAGATCAGTCATTACCTCAGTTAATTGTAATTGATGGAGGAAAAGGGCAGTTATCCTCTGCAGTGAAGAGTTTGGACCTTTTAGGACTACGAAATAAAATAGCCATTATAGGAATTGCAAAACGTCTGGAGGAAATTTATTATCCAGAGGATCCCATTCCTTTGTATTTAGACAAGAAATCAGAGAGTTTAAAAATCATACAGTATTTGAGAAACGAAGCACACCGTTTTGGAATTACGTTTCACAGAAATAAGCGGAGTAAAACAGCTATTTCTAATGAATTGGAGTCCATTTCAGGAATTGGTGAGCAGACGGTCGTTTCGCTTTTGCGTTATTTTAAATCGGCAAAAAGAGTAGAGGCTGCTTCTTTTGAGGATTTGAAAATGGTGATTGGAGATTCTAGAGCAACTAAAGTACAGTGTTATTTTGAAACAAAAAATAAGTAAAAATAAGTATATGAGAAAACTTTTATTCCTATTGATTTCCCTGTTAGTTGTCAATGTATCAGGACAAGAAAAAGCACTTAAAGAAGATTTGAAAGTTGGTTTGGTATTGAGTGGAGGAGGCGCGAAGGGCTTTGCTCATGTGGCAGCTATAAAAGTTATTGAGGAGGCAGGTGTACGCATAGATTTTGTTGGAGGGACAAGTATGGGAGCTATCGTCGGTGCCTTGTACGCCTCGGGATATAACGCGCAGGAATTGGATTCGATACTTAAAAATATCGACTTTGAAAATATTATGGTGGATGATATTCCACGATCTTCACGTTCGTTTTACGAAAAAAAAGAAGGAAAAAAATACGCAATTAAGTTGCCTGTAAAAGATAAAAAAGTGGGGTTGCCAGTTGCCATTTCTACAGGGCAAAATGTATTGAATTTATTCATGAAGTTAACACAACATGTACATGATATCCGGGATTTTAATAAGCTTCCAATCCCGTTTTTCTGTGTAGCGACAAATCTAGAGACAGGTAAGGAAGTGATTTTAAATAAAGGCTCCTTAGCAAAAGCGATCCGTGCGAGTGGTGCATTCCCTACATTGTTAGCTCCTGTGGAGATAGATGGGCTGCTTCTTGTGGATGGAGGGATTGTAGATAATTTCCCTGTAGATGAAGTAAAAAAAATGGGAGCTGATATTGTGATAGGAGTAGATGTTCAGGATGGTTTAGATAAAAAAGAGGATTTGGATTCTGCAGTGAAAATTATATCTCAGATTGTCGGTTTTCAGATGTATGGAGAAGGAAAGGAAGTGTATTATGAAAATTTAGACGTTCATATTCGTCCAGATATGACCAAGTATGATGTGGTGAGTTTTGAGAAAAGAGAGGAGATTTTAGCAGAAGGGGATGTCGCAGCCCGTGTACATTTGGAGCGTTTAAAAAAAATAGCTTCCAGACAACATCGGAAAGCTAAAWTWGTRGAGAAAACGAATTATGAGGAGGTTTTTGTAGTGGATAATATMKCAATTTWCGGTGCAAAWAATTACACGAACCGCTATGTAAAAGGAAAGTTGAATATCAATAAAAATGATTCCATCAAYTACCATGATTTACTTACGGGAATGAATAATTTATCGGCGACKAAAAATTTTAAAGGAATAGATTATGCCGTGTTAAATTCRGGTAAAAAWGGMGGWAAAAATTTGGTKTTTAATTTAGWGGAATCAGATTTAGAAACGAGTATTAAYTTGGGAGTGCATTACGATCAATTRTAYAAAACAAGTGTRTTACTTAATGCCACGACACAGAACATWTTTTTTAAGAACGATTTAATGTCCTTTGATTTTATGTTRGGGGATAATATTAGGTATAAATTTAATTATTTTATAGACAAYGGATTTCATTGGAGTTTTGGSTTTAGATCYGGTTTTAATGGGTTTAGGACYAATGTGAAATATAAAAACGATTATGTACAACGTGTCAATTTGGTGTATGAAGATTGGACGAACCARCTCTATTTTCAAACAGTTTTAAATAGGGATTTTGCCTTTGGGATTGGAGSSGAACTSAARAGAATAMAAGCCTATACGGAAACTTTAATTAAGCCAGGAGCCAATAGTGATAAATCATATTTTGACGATAATTTTTATTTAAATGTCTATAGTTATATTAGTTATGACACGTATGATCGAGATTACTTTGTGAAAAATGGTTGGCAGTTTGACGCTAGATTTGTTTGGCATACGTATTCTACAGATCATATATCTGATTTTAATTTATATGAAAATGAAGCACCAGACCGTTTTATTCCTACCTCAAAATTATATGGGAAGTTGGGCTATACACATACCTTTTACGATAAATTCACTTTACAGCTATCTACTGGTGCTGGTGTGAGTATAGGTGCCGGTGCGAGGCAGCCACTCAATTTTTTTATAGGAGGACATGGAGAAAATTACCTGTCCCAGTTTACTCCTTTTTACGGCTATGAGATTGGAGAGCTTTCTGCGAATTCCTATTTGCTGAGTACCGCTAAAATTCAAGTGGAAATCTTTAAGGACAATTACATATCTTTTGTAAAGAACATTGCAAATGTAAGGCATGATTTATACAAAGGGAAAGGTGTATTTAAAGCTACAAATGATGGCTATGGGTTAAGCTATGGACTCAATTCCTTTTTGGGACCGATAGAATTTCATTATTCATGGTCTCCAGATCATACGGGCAGTATTTATTATATAAATCTAGGCTTTTGGTTTTAAAAAAAAGCAAAAAAAATCCCGCTACTTTTGTAGCGGGATTTATGATATTGTAAGCCTTATTGTTTTTTATTTCCGTTGTAATAAAAACGAAAATATAAATATTGATAAGCGTCTCTAGGTATAATTTTAATCCACTTTTTATATTTGATAAACCATTTTACTTGAATGGATAAAAGCCCTTTGGTTAAGTAGGATGCAATAAACGGATGTACGTTTAATTTGATACTACTTCGATTTTTTGAAACTAATCGTTCCAATTCTAGTTCAAGTTTTTCCATTTGAACTATCGGAGCTTCTACCTCACCACCAGTATTAGGGTTCGGTTCTTTGGTTTTTATCACCAATTCGGGTCTTACCCGCTGTCTTGTAATTTGTACAAGACCAAATTTACTAGGAGGTAATATTTTATGTTTAGTTCTGTCCGAAGACATTTCCTCCTTTAAATGTTCAAATAACTTGTGGCGATGATCCGCAGTGTGCATGTCTATAAAATCGACCACTATGATGCCTCCCATGTCTCGTAAGCGTAATTGTCGCGCAATTTCTGTAGCTGCAATTATATTTACTTCATATGCTGTATTAGCTTGTGAAGACGATTTATTAGATCGATTTCCGCTATTTACATCTATAACATGTAATGCTTCTGTGTGCTCAATTACTAAATAGGCACCTTTACTCATCGAAACAGTTTTACCGAACGAAGTTTTAATTTGGCGTTCAATACCAAACTTTTCAAAGATTGGGACTTCATTTTTATATAATTTCACAATCTTTTCTTTATCAGGAGCAATTTCCTGGAGATATTGTCTAATTTCTTTAAACAATGATTCGTCATTGGTAGTAATCCCTGAAAATGAATCATTAAAGATATCCCGTAAGATGGAGGATGCTCTGTTAAGTTCACTTAAAACTTTTACGGGGCCTTTTTGAGATTGAGCCTGCTTAATTTTGCGACTCATGGCTACCCATCGTTCTAAGGATGATTCAAGATCTTTATCTAGATCAGCGACCTTTTTGTTTTCGGCTACTGTTCTAATAATTACACCAAATCCTTTGGGTTTAATGCTTTTTACCAATCGCTTTAGTCGTTCTTTTTCCTTTGTGTTTAGTATCTTTTGCGATACAGAAACTCGGTCAGAAAAAGGGACCAAAACTAAATATCTACCGGCGATGGATAATTCCGAACTCATTCGGGGTCCCTTGGTAGAAATTGGTTCTTTTACTATTTGTACTAATAGGTTTTGACCTGATCTTAGTACGTCTTTAATACTTCCATTTTTGTCAATATCTTTCTCTAAATGGAAATTATTTAAAGTGAATTCTTTTAATTTACCTGTGCTTACTCTATTTATATACTTCTGTAGAGATATGAGTTGAGCTCCTAAATCATGATAGTGTAAAAAACCATCTTTTTCAAAGCCAACATTTACAAACGATGCATTTAAACCCGTTAAAACTTTCCCGGTTTTCGCTAAAAAGATATCCCCAACAGAAAATTTGTTGTCAGATACTTCTTTGTTTAATGCAATCAATTTGCCATCTCTTAATAAGGCAAAATCAATACCAGAGTTGCTCGATCTTATTACTAATTCTGATTTCACTCTGTATTGTTTTTGTGCACGTATAGTATATTATACATGCTGGTTATGTTAAGTTCACAGGGTTTTTAAGCCCTATCGAAATTTACGAATAAATTTCTATTTCAATGATCGTTAAACGAAAAGAAAAAGTAAGCTGAGCTTACTTTTTCTTATGTCTATTTTGTCTACGTCTCTTCTTACGTTTGTGCGTAGAGATCTTAGTTCTCTTTCTTTTCTTACCACTTGGCATAATGAAAATTATTTTAAATTAATAAATGTGTTAACTATTTTACTGCAACTTTACTTTTTACTCCTTCAGAAAATACTTTTGAAGGCTTAAAAGCAGGTATATTGTGTGCAGGAATCTTGATAGTTGTGTTTTTTGAAATGTTTCTTCCAGTTTTTTCGGCTCTTTTCTTAATAATAAAACTACCAAATCCTCTTAAATAAACGTTATCTCCACTTTCCAAAGACTCCTTTACTTCATTCATGAACGCTTCAACTGTCGCCAAAACATCTGCCTTTTCTATCCCAGACTTCTCTGCAATTTTCGATACGATATCTGCTTTCGTCATTTTTTGATATAATTATATGTATTAATATTATTTTTGAGGGTGCAAATATATGATATTTAATCAATTCGTAAAAGTTAATTTGCTAAAAATTAATGAAATAAAAAGTGTATTATTGCAAATATATTGAATTACATGTGGCTTACTAACATCTTAGTGCCGTGGTATTTAGAGAATAAAAGAGAATTACCATGGCGCAAAACTTCCAACCCTTATTATATTTGGCTTTCAGAAATCATCCTTCAGCAGACTCGTGTGGATCAAGGGATGGCTTATTATCTCTCTTTTGTCGAGAATTTTCCAACAGTGAATGATCTTGCTAACAGCGAGGAATCCAGGGTGTTAAAGCTTTGGCAAGGTTTGGGCTATTATTCAAGGGCTCGGAACTTGCATTTTAGTGCCAAATACATCGTAAACCAGTTGGAAGGCCAGTTCCCAAAGACCTATAAAGACTTGTTAAGTTTAAAAGGAGTAGGGGATTATACAGCCTCTGCGGTGTCGTCTATATGCTTTGACGAGCCTATGGCTGTAGTAGATGGAAATGTGTACCGAGTGCTCAGTCGAATTTTCGGAGTGGATACCCCTATTAATAGTACGAAAGGTATTAAGGAGTTTAAATTACTTGCCCAAGAATTATTAGACGTGAAGAATCCCGGTGATCACAATCAGGCGATGATGGAATTTGGTGCCGTACAATGCAAACCTCAAAACCCTAATTGCACAGTATGTCCTGTCAACAATAAATGTGTAGCATTGGCAGAAAATAAGGTGAGTGTACTACCTGTCAAGGATAAAAAAGTGAAAGTAAGAAAACGCTATTTTAATTATTTAGTCATGCAAGCCGATGGGTATACCCAGTTGAATTTGAGAACAGGGAAAGGTATTTGGCAAGGTCTTTATGAATTTCCTTGCGTAGAAAGTACTGGGGAAATTGATGAAAAAGACTTGATGAATTCTGAAGATTTTAATGCTATTGTTAAGGGCGATGTTCGCTTAAAGTTGTTTCGTCCTAAGATGGTGGTCCATAAATTGTCCCATCAACATATTTATACGAAATTTTGGCTACTGACTACGCAGGGACATCAAAATTATAAAACCCCTTGGGAAGAGGTGTTGGAGTATCCGGTGCCTGTATTGATTCATAATTTTTTAAAAGAGTATTTATCGGAGTAATTTTTTGTATATTTGATTCAAATTGATTCATAGGATTATGGCGAGTACAGTTAATAAAGTGATACTTATAGGTCATCTAGGTGATGATGTGAAAATGCATTATTTTGAAGGAGGAAACTCAATTGGGCGTTTCTCTTTGGCTACTAATGAGACCTTTACAAGTAAAGAAACGGGTGAACGAATTACAAATACCGAATGGCATAATGTGGTAGTTCGCAATAAGTTAGCTGAAATATGTGAAAAATACTTGAGTAAAGGTGATAAAATATACTGTGAAGGTCGTATCAAATCTCGTAAATGGGAGCAAGAAGGAACCACGCATTATATGACTGAAATTCATGTTAGGGAAATGACCTTTATTAAAACAAAAAAGGATACTTCGGTTCCTCCGACTACAGAAAACGTACCAACTACGAATCCTATTACATCAAAATCTTCTAAGGAAGAGGATGCAGATGATTTACCATTTTAATAAAATCTAAACGCTCTTTATTTGGACCCTGAACCCATATTGTCAATATCGTTCTTCGCTGATTTAAATATTTGGACCCTCGTGATTTGCGTGGTGTTATTTGCTCTTTTAATTTGTTCTGCCTTAGTGTCTGGTGCGGAAGTAGCTTTCTTTTCTTTGACTAGAATACATATAGAAGAAGCTGCTGAAAATCCCTCTAGAAAACAAAATGTAGTAGCTGAGCTGCTTGGGACTCCTGAAAAATTATTGGCTACCATCTTAATTGCCAATAATTTCATCAACATTTTAGTCGTGCTTATTTTTGCTTATTTAGGCGAAATATTTTTAGCTTCCTTGCATTCCGAAACGCTTAAATTTGTGATAGAAGTAGTGCTTGTAACCTTTTTAATCGTTCTTTTCGGTGAGGTGTTGCCAAAAGTGTACGCGACTAGAAATGCCTTGAAATTCGCCTCGTTTATGGCGTTTCCTATTAAGTTGTTAAAAACCTTATTGTCTGTTTTAAGTGTTCCTATGATTGGATTGACATCGCTTGTAGAAAATAGATTGTCTAAAAAACAAACAAATATCTCTGTAGAAAGTCTGTCACAAGCGCTGGAACTAACAGCAACGGATGCTACTTCCGAAGGAGAGAAAAAAATTCTAGAAGGTATTGTGAGCTTTGGGGCAACGGAAACCAATCAGATTATGACGCCGCGTATCGATATTTTTGCCTTGTCTATAGAGGAGTCTTATACGAAGGTCTTGAAGAAAATCATTAAAAAAGGGTTTTCGAGAAACCCAGTGTATAAAGAATCTATCGATGAAATTATAGGGGTGTTGTACACGAAGGATTTATTACCTCATATAGATAAAAAAGAGTTTAATTGGCAAGCGTTAATTAGGACGCCATATTTTGTGCCTGAGAATAAAAAACTGGATGATTTACTCGTGGAGTTTCAGGAGTTAAAAAGTCATTTGGCGGTGGTAGTAGACGAGTACGGTGGTACTAGCGGAATTGTAACCTTAGATGATGTGATCGAGGAGATTGTAGGTGATATCATTGACGAGTTTGACGATGATGATGTATTTTATTCTAAGTTAGATGCAAATAATTATGTGTTTGAGGGAAAAACAGCACTCAAAGATTTTTATAAAATAGTTTCTTTGGAAAATTTAGAAGATTTTGAAGAGGAGAAAGGAGAGTCAGAGACGATTGCCGGATTTATACTAGAAATATCAGGAAGGTTTCCTAAAAAAAATGATCAATTGTTTTTTAAGAATTGTACTTTCTTGATAGAGGCTATGGATAAGAGAAGGATTAAACAAGTAAAAATTACAATTTCAAGATAGATGGTGGATTTTATAAAAAGAGTATTTTTCATGTTGATTTTCGGCTGTCTTTTAGCAGGATGTACTTCTGAAACGCAGCCGAAGCCAGTGTCTTATTTGAGCTTGTCTTATCCTGAAGTTAGTTATAAAAAAGTGGATTCTCCCTGCGATTATTCTTTCGAAATATCTGAGCAGGCAAATGTCCAGTTTGATGAAGGTAGATGTTGGGTAAAAATTAATTATCCGAAATTAAAAGCAACCATCCATATTACTTACAGAGAAGTGAATGGAAATTTAGAGGAAATTTTAAGAGAGGTGGAAAAGTTAACTTATGAGCATTCTGTGAAGGCAGATATGATCAGTCCAGCGCGTAAAGATTTTGAAAATACGGAGGAAAAAGTGTACGGTAGGTTGTATCGAGTTGTAGGGAATGCAGCTTCTAATATTCAGTTTAGACTTACAGATAGTGTACAGCACATGCTTTCGGGAGCCTTGTATTTCAAGGTGAGACCCAATTATGATTCTATTTTGCCTGCAGTAAAATACATAGAAAAAGACATTCATCATTTAATGGAAACAACACATTGGAAATAACTGATATGAGACAAGATTATAAGTATTCAAAAACGGTTCGTTATTGGTTATTAATAGGTTTAATCATGTTGATAGGTCAAGTGATATTAGGAGGTATTACACGTTTGACAGGTTCGGGGTTGTCCATTACCAGATGGGATATTATTAGTGGTGTCATCCCTCCGTTGAATTCATTACAATGGGAGGCTGCCTTTTCTTTGTATAAGCAGACCCCTCAGTTTTCTAAAATTAATGCAACTTTTACCTTAGCGGATTTTAAATTCATCTATTTCTGGGAGTACTTTCACAGATTATGGGTACGTTCTCTCGGGCTTATTTTTCTCATACCTTTTGTGATTTTTGTCCTTAGAAAAAAAATAGACAAAACCCTTGTTAAGCATTTATTACTAGTCGTTGTATTGACAATACTTACGGCGTCTGCGGGTTGGATCATGGTAAAAAGTGGTTTGGTAGACAGGCCTTGGGTAAATGCATATAAGTTGGCTTTACATTTCATACTGGCTATTTTTGTAATTTGGGCCATGGTAAAAACGATAACTTATGCGTACTGTTATGGTGGTGAAAAAACAGAAAAGAAACCTCTTGTAAAATGGGTATTGGGAGTCACCGTAGTGCAAATGATGATTGCTGGATTAATGGCAGGAATGAAAGCGGGGTTGTATTATCCTTCATGGCCATCTATGAATGGTACATTTGTGCCTAAAGTTTTATTGAGTACAGAAAATTGGCATTGGTTAAATATGACGAACTATGATTCCAATGTGTTTGCACCAGCACTTATTCAGTTTGTCCATCGTATGTTGGCGTATCTACTGGTGTTCTTGGTTACGGTATTGTTTATTCGCTGTTATAAAAGTTGGAAAGGAATTTCCTTGTTTTGGTTAAGGGCAATGATTGGCTTGGTGGTAATACAATTAGTGTTAGGAGTGTTGACGGTACTCAATGTACAAGGTAAAATCCCTTTAGTTTACGGAGTCTTACATCAGTTAGTGGGCTTGTTGTTTTTTATTAGCCTGTTGTTTTATGACTACAGTACTCAAAAAAAGGCATAAAAAAACTCCAACCAAAGTTAGAGCTCTTTTATTTTGTAAAAATATGTTTAGTTGATTGATTTCTTTAAAGAATTAAATCCTTTTTTTACATCTTCTTTTGTAGATTTAGCCGCATCTGCAGCTTTTTTAGCAGCATCAGTAGCAGTGTCTTTTGCATCTCCTACAGTTTGTTTTGCTTTGTTTACTGCTGAATTAGCAGCATCTTGAGCTGATTTAGAGGCTTCTTTTACTCTTGCGGCAGCACTGTCAATTGCATTTCCTGCTTTAGAAGTAGCTCCTTTTACTGCGTCACTTGCAGATGTAGCAGCATTTTTTGTTTTATCTACAGCGGATGCAGCAGCATTTTTAGTTTTGTCTGCAGCAGATGTAGCAGCGTCTTTTGTTGCTTCAATAGCAGATTTAGTTGCATCTTTTGCTCCTTTTACTTCCTCTTTACAAGAGATAGCTAAAACACTTAAAAAAGCGATGATAGCAATGGTTTTTAGTACTTTCATTTTTCTATAGATTGATTTTTATTTGACAAATAAACAAATAAATTTTGGAAATTGATATGTTTTCCATGATAAATATCACTTAAGTCGATCAATTGTAAGGCTATAAGACTTGATTTGGGATGCTGTCAAGTGTTTTTGTATGAGTGACTTTGTATAAATCACCACCTGCAATTCCATTAATTTTCGCACTAATATCCTCTTTGGATATTTGATTTGCATCAAAGGAGAATATACCTTTTTTTGCTTCGAAGTTTACTTGAGAAAACTGAATCCCTTTAAGTTTTGAAACTTTAGATTCGATAATTTTTGCGCAGCCAATTTCACAGGTCATTCCTTCAATATTCATGGCTACATGGACTATTTTTTTTTCCGTTATTCCTGTTGTGGCTGTGTTTGTTTCTGTTTTTATATCCTTAGAGCAGTTGCAGGAAACAGCAAGCAGTACCGTAAATAAAGCGATAATATAGGTGATTTTTTTCATGATGTTTTTGTGTTTTAACAACGAAAGTACTAAAAAGTGGAGCCGTTTGGAAAAAAAAGTAGAATTTTGTGATTTAGAACAAGGTATGGATAATCGTAAAAAGAAGTGGCTGTATTTGATAATACTGGCCTTTATATGGGGGAGTTCTTTTATTTTAATGAAAAGAGCGTTGCTTGGTTTGACACCAATTCAAGTAGGTGCGTTTAGGGTGTTAATAGCAGCGGTTGTATTGGTGCTTATTGGTTTTAAAAGTTTAAAAAACATAACGAATAGGCAATGGAAACACATTGTAGTAACTTCTTTTTTAGGGACTTTTTTTCCTGCATTTTTATTTGCTTTTGCAGTTCAAAAAATCGACAGTTCTGTAGCGGCTATATTAAATTCTTTAACCCCGTTAAATACGTTAGTAATAGGTGCGGTTTTGTATGGCTTTGTTTTTGGAAGACGACAGTACTTAGGGGTGTTAATTGGATTGGTAGGAACTGTATTTCTGATATTAAAAGGAGCGGAGTTACATCCAAGTCAGGATTATTCTTACGCGGTGTTTGTAATTGTTTCTTCTATTGGCTATGCGTTTAATGTAAATATTTTAAAAAGACATTTGGGTGATTTGTCTGCGATGACTGTTACAGTGGGGCAATTTGTTTTGTTGATTATTCCAGCAATGTTAGTGGTGTACTTCTCTGGGTTTTTTACAAGTTTTAATTGGGGACCAGCTAGCGTGGAGAGTTTTGGCTATGTAGCTGTTTTAGCATTGCTAGGGACTGGTGTCGCTAAGATATTGTTTAATAGTTTGGTGAAAATAGCTAGTCCAGTTTTTTCGTCTTCTGTCACTTATTTAATCCCCATAGTAGCCATTATTTGGGGGATATGGGATGGAGAGCGTTTGAGTATTGTTCAAATAGCATCTGCAGCTTTAATTATGTTTGGAGTGTACTTGGTGAATGGAAAGCAAAAAAAAAGCGCATCTAAATAAATAGATGCACTTTAGAGATGTTAAACGCCTTTTTATTTAAAATCAGCGTCGTTTACATTTTCGTTTATAGATGCTTCGGAAAGTGTAAAAGACATTTTTTGAGGTCCCATACTTCCTGTTTTTTTAGTAGGAAACTTAATACCGTTATATTCTTTATAGTCACTAAATGTTGCTTCTTGGTTTTGTGTACGACCTCCCATTTTTGTGGATTGAACTTCTTTTAATTTAAGCCCTGTTTTAACGTCATAATAAACAGAAGAATTCACGATTTCGCCTTTAGTTTGGATTACAAAAGCTTCTTTTCCGTCTATCATTTCAATACCGGTTAAGGTTGTCTTGGCATTGTTTAATAGCGCGAATTCGGAAAAAGTTCCAAGTATCTTCATCTCGTTGGCTAGGGCCGGAGGAAGTGCTTGTCCATTCATATAAACTCCTTCGTTGTTTGCGGTAATTTTCATTACTGTAGCGCCATTCATAGCGGTGCTTGCTAGGTAGTTCGTAGCGGTTCTTTTTTCGGTGATACTTACTTTAGTTCCGTTCATTTCCGTTTCATAAACGGTCATGGTAGAAGTGATAGCTGCAACCTTATCTTTTCCGCCGATGGCGTCAAAATAGCTGTTAATTACCGTTTCTTTTGTGATTCCTGCAGGGATAGGCTTGGTCATTTCTGGCTTGTCTGCGCTGTTTCCTTGCTTGTCAAAATAGTTGATAGTGTAGGGTAGTTTTTCAAGGTTTGGAAGTACATCTATTGCTTTTCCTACAATAACAATTCGTGTTTTGTCTGCACTGTAATATTTTTTTGCAACACGTTGAATGTCATCGATGGTAACTCCATTTATGTTTTGTAAAAATGTTTCATAAAAGTTTTTCGGTAAATTCTTAGTGACAATATTATAGGCATATCCAGCGGCAGTAGATGGTTTTTCAATGGCCATTACAAAGTTACCTACATAGGATGCTTTTGCGTTGCGTAGTTCCTCAGGGCTTACTTTTGTGTCTCTAAATATTTTTATTTCTTTAATGAATTCTACGACAGCACTATCTGTTACCATATTTCTAACAGAAGCATACGATGTAACCATAGTCGCGGTTCTTTCGTTATTTCCAAATCTAGAGTAGGCACCGTATGTATATCCTTTATCTTCTCTTAAATTAAGGAATAATCGTGCGTCTCCGCCTCCTCCAAATATTTTACTGGCTAATCTTGTTGCGAAATAATCTGGGTCTCCCATTTTTAAATCAACAGCGTTTATAACCGCAATACTAGATTGTACAGCATTAGGCATGTTAATAAAGTTAATCTCCGTTTTTGCAACGTTTTCTACAGTTGGGATTGTATACGCAGGTAGTGTCCCTTTTTTCCATTTTCCAAATTGTTTTTTTACAAGTTTTTTTACATCCTTATAATTAACGTCTCCAATGATTACCAAATAGGCGTTGTTTGGAATGAAATAGGTGTTGTAAAACAATTTTACGTCTTCTAATTTTACACTTTTAACAGAGGCTTTAGTAGCGAACTCTCCATAAGGATGATTTGCTCCATATGATAATGTATTCTGAACTCTTCTAGAGATCGCTTCTACACTGTTTTCGTCAGCACCCAATTCTTGAATTGTAAGTTCTTGTTGTTTTTCGAAATCTTCCTGAGTTAATAAGGGGTTTTTTATTGCGTCTGCAATTAATCCTAAAACTTCTGGAAAATATTTAGATAATGTGTTTATTCCAGCACTTTGACTGCCAATATTAAAAGAGGCACCTAGGAAATCTAAGCGTTCATTAAAGGCGTCTTTAGAAATAGAAGTAGTACCGTTTCCAATCATTTTTCCAAAAATGCTTGATACACCTACTTTGTCACCTTCTAATATTGGACCGTTGTCGAGTCTTAAGCTAGCACTTACTTTTGGTAATTTGTGGTTTTCTACTACAATTACTTTTAGTCCGTTTTTTAGTTCAAACGATGCTGTTTTTCCTAAATGTATGGTAGGTGCAGGCCCTGGTTTAGGTTGCTTTGTTCTGTCTATTTGTGCTGTCATTCCTAAAGATAGAAGAAACAGTGTGATTATGGTGGTTATTGTTGTTTTCATATGTCTTTTTATCTTAGTTTTTTGAGTCCTTTTTTAGGTATTCGATTTCAACACGTTGATTGCTGTTTAGGTATTTTTTTACAACTGCTTGAATTTCTTCTCTAGTAATTGAACGATAAATATTTAATTCGTCATTAATTAAATTTGTATTGTTTTTAAGCAGGTAATTATCAGCTAAAGTATGCGCGATATTTTCAACTCCTGAATTGGAATTTACAAATTGATTCTCAAATTTATTTTGAAGTTTTTGATAGTCTTTTTCTGAAATCAATTCTTCTTGTAATTTAAGTATTTCTTCATCTATTTCACTTAATAAGGTAGCCAAAGAGACATCGCCAAGTGGAATTGCAAATAACGCGTAAATGCTATAATCCATTTGTGGAATGTTGACAGCTTGAACCGTCATTGCTTGTTTTTTTTCGTCCACCATTTTTTTGTAAAGTTTCGAGCTTTTTCCACTGCTTAAGTAAGAGGATACCATGTTTAAAACATAGGTGTCTCTCTCTTTAAATCCTGGAGTTCTATACGCCGCAATGATTGCAGGTATTTGAATGTTTGCGTCGTAAGCTTTTACTTTTATTGCTTCAGTGATAGGTGTTTCCTTTGGGAAGTTTCTGGTAATTGTTTCTTTTTTGGGAATGTCCTTAAAATAGTCAGAAACCATTTTTTTTGTTTTTTCAATAGAAATATCTCCTGCGATCACTAGAACGGCATTGTTTGGTCCGTAGTATTTTTTGTGGTAGGCTTGAAATTCTTCTAGCTTGGCATTGTCTAAGTGTTCCATCTCTCCGATGTTCTTGTCTTTATAAGGATGTACTTTAAAAAGATTTTCACTGATGGTAGAAAGTAATTTTCCGTAGGGTCTGTTGTCCATACTAGACCTTTTCTCTTCTTTTATTACTTCGTTTTGGGTGTCAACTCCTTCTTGATTAATCACAGGGTGTAACATTCTTTCAGATTCTAGCCATAGTCCTAGCTCTAGGTTGTTAGAAGGGAAAGTTTCGTAGTAATAAGTTCTATCCTGAGATGTGTTTGCATTATTTCGACCTCCATTAGAGCTTACAATTTTAAAGAAATCTCCTCTTGCAATGTTTTTTGTTCCTTCAAATAATAAATGCTCAAAAAAGTGGGCAAATCCGGTACGATCTCTGTCTCCATCTTTACCTCCAACATTGTACATGACTCCTGTTGTAACAATTGGAGCGGTGTTGTCTTGGTGTAAAATTACATGCAGTCCATTCTCTAGTTTGTACTCCTCAAATGCTACTTGCTGGGCGCATAAGCTAGCTCCTAGTAGCATCGATAAAAAGGATAAATAATAGATTTTTTTCATATGAGTTAATTTACTTGATTAATATATAATGGTATAAGGCGCATTTTTTAAGGAATTGTTACATCTTTTTGAAAATAATAATTAAAAATCTTAGAATGAAGGTACTGTGTGGATTAAGGAGTTCGTGGCAGTTATCGTATCTTTAGATGAGAGTGGTTTTAAATAAAGGGGGAAATGGACTCTAAAGAACTAATTTTTAAGGCGACTACGAATAGTTTTCGTTAATTAAATCTCCAAAAGAGACTTGTGTATTCGTTCAAAAGTGTTATATTTGCACTCGTTTTATTAAAGACGGAATTAAAATATAAACTATGTACGCAATTGTAGAGATAGCAGGGCAGCAATTTAAAGTTGTTAAAGATCAAAAAGTTTATGTACACCGTTTACAAGGAGAAGCAGGAGATAACTTAACGTTTTCTAATGTTCTTTTAGTAGATAATGGTACTGTAACTATTGGCGCCCCGGCTGTAGAAGGAGCCGCTGTAACGGCAAAAATTTTAAATCACTTACAAGGTGATAAAGTAATCGTTTTCAAAAAGAAACGTAGAAAGGGATACCGTGTAAAAAATGGTCACCGTCAAGCGTTAACTGAAATTGTAATTGAAGGAATTACTGTATCTGGAGCTAAAAAAGCACCAGTAAAAAAAGCAGTTGAAGTAAAAAAAGAAGCTGGTTCAGCTGATTTATCTTCAAAAACTGTAGCTGAGTTAAAAGCTTTAGCTAAAGAACAAGGTATCTCTGGATATACTTCTTTAAAGAAAGCTGAATTAATCGAAGCTTTAACTAAATAATAATTCAATTTTAAAACCATAACGTCATGGCACATAAAAAAGGAGTAGGTAGTTCGAAGAATGGTAGAGAATCAGAATCGAAAAGACTAGGAGTAAAAATATTTGGAGGACAAGCTGCATTAGCAGGAAACATTCTTCTTCGTCAAAGAGGAACGGCACATCATCCAGGTGAAAATGTATATATGGGAAAAGACCATACATTACATGCAAAAGTAGATGGTGTTGTTAAATTTCAAAAGAAAAGAAACAACAGATCTTATGTTTCTATTGAGCCATTTGAGGTTTAAGAAACATTTGTTACACTATACAATATTAAGCTCCTAAACCAATTGGTTTAGGAGCTTTTTTATGCCCTTATTTTGTACCTTTGTAAGGTATGAGTATAATCTATAATATAATAAGTAACATGGCTTGGCAAATACTTAAAATTGCCGCCTTGTTTAGTCCCAAAATCAAACTCTTTGTAAAAGGGAGGACTACGGTTTTTGAGGATCTAAAAAAAGCATTTTCTCCAAGCGATAAAATTGTATGGTTTCATTGTGCCTCTCTCGGAGAGTTTGAACAAGGAAGGCCTATTATGGAGCAAATAAAAAAGGATTGTCCGCAGTTGAAAATACTCCTTACCTTTTTTTCTCCTTCGGGTTATGAAGTGCGAAAGAATTACGAGGGAGCGGATTTTATTTGTTACCTCCCTTTTGATACTGCTACAAATGCCAAACAGTTTGTGAGTTTTTTAAATCTAGAATTGGCGATCTTTGTCAAATATGAGTTCTGGCCTAATTACTTGTTACAACTGAAAAAACAACAAGTGAAAACAGTGCTAGTTTCTGGAATCTTTAGAGAAAAACAAGTGTTTTTTAAATGGTATGGAACCTGGATGCGAAAAGTATTACAAGGGATGGATACCTTTTTTGTTCAAGATACTACTTCCAAGTTATTGCTAAATAATATAGGGATAGACAAGGTGATTGTGGCAGGTGATACACGGTTTGATCGTGTGTTTGAGATTACTAAACAAGATAATTACATTGATTTTATTGCCGATTTTATAAATGATAGCTACGTACTTGTGGCCGGGAGTACCTGGAAAGAAGACGAGGAACTTTTAGTGAATTACATCAATAATAAAGCGACGGATAAAGAGAAATTTATCATAGCTCCTCATAATATGAAGCCGGATGATATTAAAAGACTTCAAGAGACTATTCAGAAAAAAGTAGTATTGTTTTCAGAGAAAGAAGGAAAGGATTTGAAAGAGTATCAGGTCTTTATCGTAGACACGATTGGGATCTTAACAAAAATATACAGCAGGGCTTCTGTGGCGTATATTGGAGGTGGATTTACTAAGTCTGGCGTGCACAATGTACTAGAACCAGCAACCTTCGGTTTACCGTTGATCATCGGCCCTAATTACGCTAAGTTTAATGAAGCCATTGCACTACTCCGAGAGAAAGGCTGCTTTTCTATTCGGAATTCAGAGGAATTGAATCCCTTATTAACTCGATTTTATACAGATGATACCTATCGGAAATCAACAGGAGAAAAGTCTTTAAATTACGTAATTAAAAATATAGGGGCAACCCAAATCACTATAAATAGCCTACAATTATGCGAGAAAAATTAAACGATTATTACTCAGTCGTATTTGAGCCAGAGCTTCTTGAAGAAATAATTAAAGTTGGTACTTTTAAAAAAATAAAAGAAAACGAATTATTAATCGATTTAGGGGGGACGATGAACGCGATTCCTTTGTTGTTAAACGGAGCTATTAAAATTGTAAGAGAAGATAAAAATGGAGATGAAATTTTACTGTATTTTTTAGAGAGAGGAGATACCTGTGCGATTTCTTTTGCAAGTGGTTTTGCAAAGGTCAAAAGTAGAATAAGAGCCACTACGGAAAAGGAATCTGAAATTATTTTTATTCCTTTAGAGAAATTGGACGAGTGGTTAATCAAGTATAAGTCTTGGCGTAATTTTGTGATAGATAGTTACAATGTTCGTATGAATGAGATGATGGAAACCATTGATGCCCTTGCTTTTATGAAAATGGATCAGCGTTTGTATAAATATTTATGCGATAAAGCCTTGATTCTTAGAGAAACCTCTCTTAATACCACGCATCAAGAAATAGCCTATGACCTAAACACGTCTAGAGTAGTGGTGTCTAGGTTGTTGAAAAAATTAGAGGTGGAAGGTAAAATTAAGTTGTTTAGAAATAGGGTAGATGTCCTTGTGTTTTAAAATTCACTAAATTTGATACCGAATTAAAAAAGGTGTATGTTTACCTTTAAATTAACAAAATAAAATAAGATGATAGAGATTATTTCTCAACCATGGCAGTGGTACGTGGCAGGTCCAAGTATTGTTGCTGTAATGTTTTTACTGTATTTTTTTGGAAAGAGTTTTGGAGTATCTTCCAATTTAGAAACACTTTGTACCATGGGAGGTGCAGGTAGATTTAGTGATTATTTTAAAAAAGATTGGAAAGTAAATTTGTGGAATATTGTATTTCTAATGGGTGCTGTAATTGGTGGATTTATAGCTTCTAACTATTTGTCGGTAGATCTTCCCATAAATTTGAACCCTCAAACCATCAGTGATTTGAGTGTGTTAGGTTTTGAAAATGCTGGAGATACAGTGGTTCCAAGTGAATTATTTGGAATGGAAGCTATAGGAAGTGTAAAAGGAATAGGGCTGCTCTTAATGGGGGGGCTTTGTATTGGTTTTGGAGCCCGATGGGCTGGAGGTTGCACTTCAGGACATGCCATCGTAGGAATGAGTAATCTTCAAATTCCATCTTTAATAGCCGTTGTAGGTTTTTTTACGGGTGGTATTATTATGACTTGGGTCTTATTCCCGCTAATATTTTAAGAAGATGATGAAATATATAAAATTTGGATTGCTCGGAATAGTTTTCGGAATTATCATGACTAAAGGAGAATTGATTTCCTGGTTTAGAATTTATGAAATGTTCAAATTTCAATCGTTCCATATGTATGGAGTAATTGGATCAGCCGTTGGACTGGGAGCTATTTTAATGTTGTTATTTAGAAAAGGAATTATAAAAAATGTGTACGGGGATAAAATCATTGTTCCTGCCAAAGATTTTAAATGGAAGCGAGCCTTGTTTGGAGGTATAATTTTCGGATTGGGATGGGCTTTAGCCGGTGCCTGCCCAGGACCTATGTTTGTATTAATTGGAAATGGTGTATTTTCTATTTTAATCGTAATTTTTGGGGCCTTACTAGGAACGTTTTTATATGGTAAATTTCAAAAACATTTACCTCATTAGAAAAAAATAAATGCTTAATTAAGGAAAAGAGATATGGATCAATTACTAGATAAATTTGGACGAAAAATCTCTTATTTGAGATTAGCTGTTACGGATCGATGTAATTTTCGCTGCCAGTATTGTATGCCCGCGGAAGGAATCCAAATTGTGGAGCGATCAGACTTGTTAACCTTTAAGGAAATGTATCGTATTACACGGGTGCTTTCGGAACTAGGGGTGAATAAAGTGCGTTTGACTGGAGGGGAACCTTTTGTAAGGAAAGATTTTATAAAGTTTTTAGAATCGCTATCTTATAATAAGCGATTGGAACAGATTAATATTACGACAAACGGTGCATTGATTGGAGCACATATCGCTGCCTTGGAAAAAATGAATATCAATGCAGTTAATTTAAGTATTGATAGTTTAAAAGAAGAGAAATTTAATACAATTGTTCGAAGAAAATCATTTCGGGAAGTACGGAAAGTACTGGATGATTTAACAGCGAGTAGTATTCGTTTAAAATTGAATATCGTGACGCTTTCTGGCGTGAATACAGATGAGATTTTAGATTTTGTAGCCTTGACAAAACACAGGGATATTGCAGTACGATTTATTGAGGAAATGCCTTTTAATGGCAAAGGATTAAGAGCTACAGGTGAACTGTGGGACTACGATAAAATATACCATCATATCAGTAGCCATTTTCAAGAAATTGAAAAAATGAACGATGGTAAATCTTCAACATCACATAATTTTAGAGTCAAAGGGAGTAAAGGTACTTTTGGAATTATTCCGGCATTCACACGGACTATTTGTGGTGATTGTAATAGAATTAGAATTACTGCCACAGGCTTATTTAAAAACTGCTTGTTTGATCAAGGCGTGTTTAATGTGCGTGATTTTATTCGGAAAGGGGCCAGTGATAAGGACTTAAAGCAGTTATTTATAAACACAGTACACCATAAACCAAAAAATGGATTTGTAGCAGAAAAAATGCGAGGAACCAATATCGTTTCTGAAAGTATGTCTACCATTGGTGGTTAAAAGTAAAGGATATGGGATTAATTACTAGCCAAAAAGCTTTAGAAATAATACTTCAAAATACGGAAGATTGGGGTGTTGAAAGCATTCCTTTTCAGGAGTCTGAAGGTCGCGTATTAAAAAACACCATTGTTTCAGATCGAGACTTGCCTCCGTTTAATAGGGTTAGTATGGACGGTATTGCCATTTGTACTACGGCCTATGAACAAGGTATACGTTCTTTTAAGATAGAAAGTGTTCAAGCGGCTGGTAGCCCACAATTAACATTGCACAATACGAATAATTGTATAGAAGCAATGACAGGTGCAGTACTTCCTGTAAATGCGGATGCCGTAATTCCTTATGAACTGCTACGTATAGAAAACGGTATTGCTACTGTGGAAGAGTATGGAGTGCACTATTTTAAAAATGTACATAAACAAGGTGCTGATCATTTAATAAATGATGTGTTGATTCCAATGAACACCGTGATATCACCTGCCGAAATAGGGGTGCTTGCCACCGTTGGAAAGTCAATGGTAAAAGTAGCTAAATGTCCTAAAATATTGGTTATTTCTACAGGGGATGAGTTGGTGTCAGTTGATAAAATTCCGGCTGATCATCAAATTAGAAGAAGTAATGTACACGCAGTAGTGTCTATTTTAAAGGTGATGACCATCGCTGCAACGACCATACATATTTCGGATGATAAAGATAAATTAACAACACTTATTGATGGTTTTTTAAATAATTATGATGTGTTGTTGTTTAGTGGAGCTGTCTCCAAAGGTAAATTTGATTTTATCCCAGATGTTTTGGATACTTTAGGAGTGGATAAACTCTTTCATAAAGTCAAGCAACGCCCAGGGAAACCATTCTGGTTTGGGAAGAAAAACCAGACTACTGTTTTTGCCTTTCCAGGAAATCCTGTTTCTACCTACGCAAGTTGCTTAAAATATTTTACGCCTTGGTTTCAGAAATCCATGGGATTACCTTCGGTAAATACAATGAAAGCAGTGTTAGGAGAAAATGTAAGTTTCAAACCTGCCATGACGTATTTTTTACAAGTTGCTTTAAGGAACCAAGAAGGGGTGCTGGTCGCCTATCCTCAAAAGGGAAATGGGTCGGGAGATCTAGTGAATTTAGTGAAATCAGATGCCTTTATGGAACTTCCTGCGGAGGTAGATGAATTTAAAAAAGGAGCAGTTTATCCAGTTATTTTATACCGAAATGTATCGTTTTAAATAAAAAAATATGAGTAAATTTACACATATAGGCAACAATAATCAACCGAAAATGGTGAATGTTGGCGATAAGAAAAGTACTAAACGAAGTGCTACAGCTCTAGCGACGATGTTTTTGGGTGCTGAAATTATTAGTAATTTTGAAGGAGATGAATTACAGACAAAAAAAGGTCCTGTATTTCAAACCGCTATTATTGCGGGGATTCAGGCGGTTAAGAAAACGTCGGACTTAATTCCTATGTGCCACCCATTACTTATAAATGGAGTGGATATAACGATAGCGATCACAAACGAAACACATATAGAAATTAGATGTTCTGTTTATATAGAAGGGAAGACAGGTGTGGAGATGGAGGCCTTAACAGGAGTAAATATTGCAGCACTTACCGTGTATGATATGTGTAAGGCTATTTCCCAAGAAATGGTAATAAAGGAAGTGAAGCTACTAAAAAAAACAGGAGGAAAGTCAGATATTAATCGGATATAAATAGAGGGTATTAAAAAAAAGTTATTTTGAAAAAACATTCCAAACACAGTAGATTAACACGTAGAAATAACGATAACTACGCACCGAACGAAATTGCAATTTTGGGGACTAATTGTGAAAATATTGCAGCACTAGTTTCCGAGGTGTCTAAGTATTTAAAGCGTTTTAAGATGGCTTATTTGGATGCCTCTCATAAAAAGGATCAAGAAGTAGTCCTTGTGGATCGTTTTGTGTTTCATCCTAAAGGTAGCCTTGTGACTTCTGTGAATAAAGGATTGAATACATTTAATCAGGTGATTGATTTTTCAAATTATGACTTCACTTTTATCAATGGAAATCATTATAAAGGTAGTAAGCAAATTTTAATATTGGATCCAAACAAAGAGGCTTCTGTATTAAAACGATTGGAAGAATTAGACCAACTTCAGTTTGTAATTAAATTGAATGAAGATGCTGTATATTTTGACTTTTTAGAAGCGAAATATCCTCAGATCAAAAACTTAAAATGCTACCATTTCTCGGATACCAAAGGAATTTCTAGTCATATAAGTGCATTGATAGAAGAAAAAATAGCACCTGTAAAAGGGTTGGTCCTTGCCGGAGGGAAAAGTGTACGTATGGGGAGTGATAAAGGCTTGTTAGAGTTTTATGGAAAGGCACAACGTACCGTGGCAATTGCACTTTTAGAAAAACAACATTTACAAACATTTTTATCTATTAGATCGGAACAGGAGGTATTAAGACCTGCGGTAATTACAGATGTATTTACCAATTTAGGACCCTTTGGAGCTATTTGTTCTGCTTTTCAAAAGGATCCAAATACGGCTTGGTTAGTGCTAGCAACAGACCTTCCTTTTATAACAGATGAACTAATTCAGTTATTGTTAAAAAAACGAGACCCTTCAAAAATAGCAACGGCAATTAAAGGGAAAACGAAACAGTTTATGGAGCCATTGGTGACTATTTGGGAGCCTAGGAGTTATCCTATATTATTAAATTATTTAAGCCAAGGGATTTCATGTCCAAGAAAAGTCTTGATTAATTCGGAGGTGGCTATTGTAGAGGTAGAAGATGATTTTATTAGAAATATAAATACTCCTGAAGAATTTGACGCTGCTAAAAATGAAATTGGACATTAGTATTTAAGAGCATGAATAGGGACTATAATACTTTTTTTAAACGGCAAATCACCCTTGATGAAATAGGGCTAGAAGGCCAAAAGAAGCTAGGACAAACCAAGGTGTTAATTGTGGGATGTGGAGGCTTGGGAAGTACAATTGCTGTGCATGTAGCAGCAAGTGGTATTGGAGCCATTCATTTGATGGATTTTGATGTGGTAGCCTTGAGTAACCTACACAGGCAAGTCTATTATTGTTTGGATGATGTGGGGGCTTCAAAATCAGAAACATTGGCTGTTTTTATAAAGGCGAGAGCTCCTTTTACAAAGGTGACATATACTAAGCATGCTTTAGAGAAGACCAATGTTATACAAAGCTTTAAAGACTACGATATCATCGTTGATGCTACGGATAATTTAGCGATTAAATACCTAATAAACGATGCCTGTGTGGTGTTGGGGAAACCCATGGTGTATGGGTCATTATATAAGTTTGAGGGCTATGTGGCTACTTTTAACCACATGTCAGAACAAGGGAGGTATAGTACTAATTTAAGGGATGCTTTTCCTAAAATAGCGACAGACATTCCTACTTGTGAAACGGTAGGTACATTGAATTCCATTGTGGGAATTATAGCGATGTTACAGGTAAATGAAGTGCTGAAAATTGCCACAGAGACGGGAGAATTACTTATTGATAAGCTGTTGATTTATAACAGTCTTAGGAATTCTAATTTTATACTTAAATTAGAGAAAACACAAACGGAAGAGGCTGTTTTAGCCATTTTTAAAGAGGAAAAATATTTGGGTCTTCCTTGTGACATTCAGGATCCGTCATTGTTAATAAGCGCGAGCGATTTAAAAAAAGAAATAGCTAAAGAGGGAGTTCGTATACTGTCAGTTATAGAGATGATGACTACAAAGTATCCTTTTAAAATTCACGAGACACATCCTTTAAGTACCTTAGACCCTGAATTAATGCACTTAGATAGTCGTAAGAAATACATTGTGATATGTCATAAAGGGATTTCAAGTTATATGGCAACCGTTAGAATTAAGAAACAGTATCCAACGCTCAGGGTATGTAGTCTTATCGGAGGAATAGACAAGTTTTAAATTACATTTTCATTAAAAATAGCCAAGCTAAAAAGGCAAACAAAATAACCGTACTTCCAATGATTAAAGTTCTGAAGAGGGATATGTTGTCTGTATTTATGTGAGTTTTAGCCATTGTTTTAGGTTGTACAACTCCTCTGCGATTATATTCAAAGTTTAATGTAGAAAGTTTCATTAGCGCCTTAATGTTGGAGTTTTTTTCAGCTTCCAATAGCAGGGATTTAAACTCTTTGTCTAGTTGTTTTAGGTTGTAGTCGGCATAATTATTAGCATCCAATTGAAATTTTTCAGGAGTGTTTTTACTCCTTCTTGCCTCGTGTAATAATGAGTTATTATAGTGACAAGTAATATGAATCTTCCTCTTGGTTTTTTCCATCCAAATGTTACTTGTTTCTGAGCCAATTACTTCATTGATAGCATTGCTGCATAAAAATCGTAATAGCCCTATGTTTTTTAAAGATTCATTTTTAAGGATGTTAATTTCAAAGAGGCCGTTGTACCTCTCATTTTCGTTGTTGGATAGTTTCTCGAGTATGAAGTTTGTGATAGCTTCACTTATAATACTAGGATCATCATGTGTTAATATCGTGTGAATGGCTTCTAGTTCCTCGTGGTCTGTTTTTACCTCCGTTTTAAAGTGAGCCTCTTTTTTAAGATCAATTTTAGCGAAGAAATTCTTTAGTTTAAATATTAAATCTGGAGTCCCTAAAGTTTCAATGCTTCCTATTTTTTTAAATTCCCCAGTGTTTTTTGGATTAAATTTTTGCGCGATTTGTAGTCCTTTTTTCTGGCTCAAGTTAAAAGCGTGTACAATGATAGCATCTACTCTATTCCCGTTTTCATCCTTTAAAAAGCCTTCGTGCGTAATAATTATATGTGTATAATCTTGCTGGTCGCTAGTACTTATTTTTTGAGACAAAGCTAGAGGGTCTTTGTCTGAAGCTAAATTTTTTATGACCTCTGTTGTGTTGGTTTTTAAAAATATAAAAGGAATAAGCATTTTATCAGTGTCGTGTCTTTTGTATAGCCCTTCGTTTAAAACGGATTTAGCGAGTGTGTAAAGATGATTATTGAGACTGTTTTTAGACATGATTTTTGCTTATAAGTTAGTAGTATATAACTTATTAAAGTACAAGTGGAATTGGACTCTTGTATCGGAATCCTTGGATGTGCTTTTTTTAATGTGAAGTTATTTAAATTACTCGTTTTTTTCTAATTTTTAATTGCTTAAAAATTAGAATTGCTTGATTTAAACGAGGGATGTATATGGAACGAAGAAACTACTAAACGTAGATTAATTATTACGCTTGTTATTTTTACCTAAAGGAAGGCTAAAAGAAAACTCACTGCCTTTACCAAGCGTACTTTTAACCCAAATTTCACCACCATTTTTTTCGACAAACTCTTTGCATAAAAGAAGTCCAATACCTGTTCCTTTTTCACCTAGAACACCTAAAGAAGTGTGTTTTTCCTTACTGTTAAAAAGCTTAGATATTCCTGATGGATCGATGCCTAGTCCTTGATCAAGTATGTTAATAACCACGTTGTTTTGGGTCGTATAAGCAGTAATAGTGATAGGACTTGAACAGGTTGAGTATTTAAGAGCATTACTGAGTAAATTACGAAATACTGTCCGAAGCATATTTACATCGGCGAATACTATAATATCTGATTTAAATACTATTTTTATGCGTTCTGTATTGTTTTTGTCTAATTGGATTATAGTTGAAATAACTTTTTTACATACTTTTTTAAGCACGAGGGTTTCGGGGGTGAATGTGTTTAAAGTGCTTTGTAATTGGCCCCATTCCAAAAGGTCTTCTAATAGGTCTAATGTCTTTTTAGAGGCATTTTGTAGGTGTTTACCAATGGATTTAATTTTAGATGTTTCAAAATCCTGTGCGTTTTCAGCGAGTAATTCGCTGAAACCTAGAATACTATTAAATGAATTTCTAAGGTCATGGCCAATGATAGAAAAAAGTCTGTGATTGGAATCAATTAACTCGGTAAGTTTAAGGTGGTCTTCCTCGTTTTGGGTGATATCATAACTCGTACAGATGTAGCCAATAAACACGTTATTGTTATTATATATTGGGTTGCCTATGCTGTGAAACCAAACATATTGATTGTTTTTGCTTTTGATCTGAAATTTTACATCTAAAATAGTGTGTGTCTTATAGGCGATATCCAAATTATCAGACAAATAAGACCGGTATTCTGGGTGGATGTCATCTGATAAATACGTATTGTTGAATTCAATAGCGTTTTTACCGCTAAAAGAGGCTAGTTGTTTGTTAATGAATTTTATTTCTTTATCAGGGGATAAAAAACTGATAAATGTAGGAGAGTTTTCTAAAAAAATTTGAGAGTTATTTACTTCCTGTCTTAAGGACTTGTTTTCGTGTTCTAAATCAAGAATCCTTCGATGCAGAGATTCAGTTGTTGCTTCTAAAAGCATAGTTGTGTTTTTAATTTGAGGTTAAGTTTCGAGCGAGACCTTTTTTTTAAAATGATTTAAAATTAAAAAAGTACTGCGATAAGGATGTATAAAAACACATGATTAGAAATACTGAGGTATGGTTCGAGCAGCTAAAATACATTAAATCAATTGATAATGAATTGTTTTTTAGCTATGTTTTTGGTTTTTATGGAATAGAAGGTTTTTAGAAGCAATAACGGTACAGTGTAAGCGAGTTAGCCAAGTCGTTCTAGTTCTTGTAGGTAATCAAATTGTAAATCTTCGTGAAGTTTTAATAGCTTTTTTCGGATGTTTATCGTTTCCCGTTTGTAAATGTTATACAGGGCATCACTCCCTTTAATGGAGGGTTTAAAGGAGTTCATTTGCTGACAAAAAAAGAGGAGTAGTTCTATTTCCGTTTCTTTATTTTTTGAATACCTAATATACGTCTTTATACGTCTCAATATCTTTCGAACACTTTTTTTGATATAGAAATAAGAACTCGTATTAATACAAGCAAACTGTGCGATCGTTTCTGTTTTAATGTCTGCGATAAAAGACGCTTCACTGGTGGATTCAAATAAGAGATAGGTAAGTAGTTCCTTGTTCTCTTTTTTGAATTTTGACAGCTCTAAGCATAGTTGGATCAGTTCGCTGTTAGGAACCTCTTTTAAAGCTGTTTTTATTTCTTTTACGCTCGCTGTTTTCATGATGTTGTTATGATTGCTTGTTCAAGTTCTCTATCCGATGGTTTTTCAAACCAGGTTTCCATAAATTCAAAATTAGCGTCGCTTACTTCAAATTCAAAAGTATTTCCTTTTTCTATGTTTCGTTGTGAAATACGATTTTTCCGAATGTTTTTTGCAACATCTAAAAAATGCAATTGAAGTGAGATGTTGTTTTTTAAAGCAAATTGTCTAAATTTTTCTCTGTGTTCGTATTTGGAAAGCCCTAAGTCTAAGATTGCGTCCATGCCCGAGTCATTTAATTGAAGGCAGATTTGTTGGATAAGTGTTTCTGCACGTTCTATGCGTTCTAAAAACCAGTCCAAGCCGTCAGAATCTGTTTTATCCGGCATAAACAAGGTGTTATTCCAAGTGTCAATAGAAAATATAATTCCTTGAGTACTTTTTTTTAGGTTTTGTGAATAGGTGGTTTTTCCTGCACCTGTATTTCCCACAATTAAATGTATCATAAGTAGTTTTTAGGGCTGAGGACTTACCCAAATTTCGCCATCATCGAAATGTTCTTTTTTCCAAATAGGAACCGTTTTTTTTAACGTATCTATAGCAAATTGGCAG
Organism: Flavobacteriaceae bacterium; assembly: GCA_002400885.1. Taxonomy (GTDB): domain Bacteria; phylum Bacteroidota; class Bacteroidia; order Flavobacteriales; family Flavobacteriaceae. The sequence continues at coordinate 20,973 of NVRM01000004.1, read as the reverse complement.
GCGTCAAAAGCAGCCGTTCTATGGGCTGAGGAAACGGCAATAATAACAGGGATATCTCCTACTTTTAAAATGCCCTCTGCGTGATGAATGGCTATTTTATGAATGGGGTGGCTCTCCAAGGCCTTTTGTGCAATTTTATTAATTTCCTTAAGAGCCATTGTTCTATAGCTTGAGAAATCTAATTGATGTACTGTTTTTCCTTTCGTAAGGTTACGTACCGTTCCTACAAAAAGGGATATAGCACCGCATTCAGGTGCTTGTACAAATTTATAGCAGCTGTCTAAACTCAATACATCGTTTGTTATTTTTGTGGAAATACGTTTCATAGTAAAAGCGAAAATACATCAAAACTTTGGGTTACACCTTAAAAATTAAATCCAAAAACAAACCCGTTTTCTGTAATTCCGTCGTGAAACGCTTTTACATAACTTACTTTTAAAAAGCGCATTTTCCCAAACCCAATATTATCTATCCCAAAGCTGAGTTCGGAATAGGGTTTCTTATTTTTACTAAATAATGTATGTCCTCCTAGTATAAACTGAAAACCTGTGTTTTTTAATAAAGGGAGTTTCTTAAATAAATAGCCTTTAAAATGATGTTCGGCATGTAATTCTGCATAAGAATTATTGGTGCTGAAGTCATAATAGGGCATGAGGTTAAAAGTATCCGTGTTCACACTTTTAGAAGTGTAATGCGTTTGGTTTCCATTAAAATGTTGGTAGTCCACAAAAGAAATGTTTTCGGCATCTATAAAGGCTCCTCCTTTTAAAGCGTAGTAAAAATGCCCTTTATTATCTACATCAAAATGCTGACTTAGTTTTACACGGACGGCTCCAAAGTTGTAATCATTATGACTTCCATCAAATTTTTGTTCATAAGAAAGTATTAAAGTGGGCTGTTTGTCGTAGCCTAAATTTACTTTTTTGTTCGGGTACGAAATGTATTTCTGTGCAAAAACATACCGTAAAGCCGTTGTAAATGTGTATACGTGATGGGTGTCAAAGGAGGGAGTTCCTTGTAGTTCCGGTCGTAAGGGGGCGTTAGAAGTGTATGTTTTGTTCTTTTTATCGATCGTTACATAATCGCTTGTATTTAGGACAGCAGTTCGTTTTTCATAGCCAATGGAACTTTGAAAACGAAGTCCATTGTATATTTCATCTGACAATTTTAATTTCACAAAAGTATTGTCATAATACTTTGCATAGTTGTCTTCGAAAAATAAGGTCGCCACCGTGTTTACCAAAGGAGATATTGGGTTGTTACCGTTAAATTGATGGAGCTTTTTTCCTCCAGAAATTTCTATATAAGGCTTACTTATACTATTAAAAAGATAACTGATGCGTCCACTTCCTCTGAATGTTTTCTCTGAAAAACCATAGCCTAGGGTTGCGGAAGAATAAAACCGAGATCCTGCTTCTTTGTCTCGTTTAGAAAACGATATGGTACTATTTAAATTCCATCCCTGTACCGTGTTAAATTGTAGTGATAAAAGAGGTGCGGATAGGGTAATAAATTCTTCTTTGTAAGTGTTGGATCGGGTATGTCCAAAGAATAAGTTCCCATAACTAAATTTATTACGTTGGGTGTCTATAGAGTCTAAATATGTTTTTGATTTTTTTAAGAGTTGGATACTGTCTTTTCTTTTGTAATCGTACTTTTCTGAGTAGGTTAGTTTTATAGGTCTATTGGTTTTCCAATAAATAGAATCCTTTTTATTAGAGCCTTTTTCGAAAGACATAATTTCGTTACTAAAGGTGTTTTTATCAAAATCCGGGTTAAACTCATAATTACTATAAACAGCCGTCATGTTGCCGCCAACCTTAAAGCCAAACATGCCAAATTTAAAATGAATGACTTGCTGTATTACGGGCCAATATTTAAATTCGGCATTGTAACTACAGGTTTGTTTTAAGGAAATAGAAGTTAACATGGGGGCGTTCATTTGTGCTCCTTTTATCTTCAAATCCAATCCGTAAATGGCCCATTGATCCTCGACTATATAAATAATTCCCGTAAAAGCATTGTCTGTTTTATGTTTAGGAGTCACTTCAATTTTATTGATTAATAACTCATTTTCATAAAAGCTTCCAAGCAGTTTGTATGTGTAATAATTAAACGCATAACTAGCAATGGGCGAAATTACTTTTGATTCTAGTTCTACCGTGTTTTTGTAAAAATTAAAATCTACCTGAGACGCTTGATTGTAACTAAACCCATTATCGTTTCCACTTACCTTAGAAGCGATGATTGTTTCTTTAAACAAGTTTGGTCGTTTATAGGCAATTTTAGAAACGGTTTCTGACAAGTATACCACTCCGCTTCGGGTGGAGTCCAAAGCGCCTCCGAAGTTTCCGACTTTTTGTCCGAATAATTTTTTAGGGGCATTTTTTATTCCAAAAACACCTTTGGAGTAAAAATCACACGTAAATGCATCTATTTTGTCTAGGTAATGTTTTCTGTTTTTGATTGCATTTCTAATAATCCGATGTGCTGGGTTTATCTTAGAACTAATAGACACTTCATTTAATTGTACACTTTCTTCTATTAAAGTTATACGTAGTGTAGTGTTATTATTATTATTAGAAATAATTTTCTTTTGCAAGGTTTTGTAACCCAAAAATTGAAAGACTAATGTTGTGGTGTTTTTTTTTAACTTGGGGAATTCAAAATACCCAAGCTCGTTTGTGGTGGTTCCAGTATATGTTCCTTGAAAATAAACACTCACAAAAGGCAAGGGTTCATTTTTACTGTTGGTAACCGTCCCTTTTATCTGTGCGGTGAGCACTGAAAAAAAGCAAAGAAATAATACAAATGTGATTTTTTGAAGCATCGTATTTTGTTTGTAATATCAAACGTAGATATTCTGTTTAGTAAAAAGACGAAAAATTTTGTTATTTGTAACAGTTAAAAATGTTAAAACTTCAAAAGGTATAGGTGTATAGTTGTTGAAAACAGGTGTTTACCCACCGCTAACAGGAGGGATGATAGCTATAATGTCATTTTTTTCGATTACAGTTTCGTCACTAGCATAAGATTCATTTACAGCAATGGCAAACTGATCTACGTTTTTAAAACCAACATAAGTGTCAATTAAAATTTTCTTTAGACCAAGAACATTACTGTCTTTTACGATATCAATCGTTAATTCGTTAGTGCCAACAATTTCTGCGGCAATTCCAAAAAGGAGGAGGTTACATTTCATGAGGTATCGTTCGTTTTTGAAGGTTAGTTAAGTTATTACAAACATACAGTTTTTATACTAGCTCTATTTAGAGGGACTAAGTGCCAGTGATATTGGCAGTATTAAACGTGTGAATTAAGTAGGAGTATTCTGCTATTCTTATGTGTTTTACGGAGTAAATGGTTGTTGCTTTTCTTCCCGTTTCAAATGATGCTGCACTATTGTGGATAAGCGAGGATTCATCACAGAAGAGATGAATCAATCACGACAATGTCCTTGTGAATTATTATCGTTAAGGAGGGGGCTTTCGGGGTGTCATTTGACAGGTTTCTAAAGATACCATTCCCTGTGTTTTTATAAATCCTCATCGGATTGAAGTAGTTAAATGATGAGTTTCGAGGTGAATTATAGGTGTTAGAAGTTCCAGGTGTCTTGTTTTAATTTTTTATACTTTTAAAGCGTACTAATCGAAATTGTAGCAATATATCCATAGGTAATATGATAAAAGTCAAGTTGAAAGTTATGGTTGTTTGAATATAATGCAATGAAACCTCTTGTAGATTTATAAATATGTATTGATGGGGTCTACTCTTAATTATATCCATATATTTGATCCCTCATACTTAACTCAGTGTTATGGATAAAAAAAAACTAAGAAGAGAGGCATTATTATACCATGCCAAACCCAAACCAGGGAAGATAGAAGTAATTCCAACAACAAAACACGCCACTAAACGTGATTTATCATTGGCATACTCTCCAGGTGTCGCGGAGCCTTGTTTAGAAATAGTAAAAGACGTTAATAACGTATATAAATATACGGCTAAAAGTAATTTAGTAGCTGTTATTACCAACGGAACAGCAGTATTAGGATTAGGAGATATTGGACCAGAAGCATCCAAGCCTGTAATGGAAGGGAAAGGACTGTTATTCAAGATTTTTGCAGATATTGATGTTTTTGATATAGAAGTAGATGCAAAAGATGTAGACTTATTTGTAAATACAGTAAAGGCAATCGCGCCTACTTTTGGTGGGATTAATTTAGAGGATATCAAAGCGCCTGAGGCTTTTGAAATAGAACGCAGGTTAAAAGAAGAATTGGATATTCCTGTAATGCATGACGATCAGCATGGGACTGCCATTATTTCGGCAGCTGCATTAAAAAATGCGATTGAAATTACAGGGAAAGATATCACTAAAGTAAAAGTAGTAGTTAATGGTGCGGGAGCAGCAGCTATTTCTTGTACGCGTTTATACCTTCGTTTAGGGGTACAGCGTAAAAATGTAGTCATGTGTGACAGTAAAGGTGTGATCCGTACTGATATTGAAAACTTAAACCCACAGAAGGCAGAGTTTGCAACGGATTTAGATATGTATACCTTGTCTGAGGCAATTAATAATGCCGATGTGTTTATTGGTCTTTCCGTAAAAGATTGTTTGACAGCCGATATGTTACGTACCATGGCTAAGGATCCTATTGTGTTTGCAATGGCAAATCCCGATCCAGAAATTGCCTATAAAATTGCCATCGAATCACGCGACGATTTAATTTTTGCTACCGGTAGATCCGATTATCCAAACCAAGTAAATAATGTACTAGGTTTTCCTTTTATATTTAGAGGGGCTTTGGATGTTAGAGCTACAAAAATTAATGAAGAAATGAAAATGGCGGCAGTACATGCCTTAGCCGATTTGGCAAAGGAATCTGTGCCAGAGCAAGTGAATATTACCTATGGTGAAACCAATTTACAGTTTGGAAAACATTATATAATTCCGAAGCCATTTGATCATAGATTAATTACAGAAGTACCACCAGCTGTAGCAAAAGCAGCAATGGAATCTGGAGTCGCCAAAGAGCCGATTACAGATTGGGATAAATATAGAGATGAATTAGCAGAAAGGTTAGGGACTGGAAGTAAGCTTATGAGAACACTAGTTTCTAAGGCTAAATCGGATCCTAAACGTATCATTTTTGCAGAAGCAGATCACTTAGATGTGCTAAAAGCAGCTCAGATTGTTTATGATGATGAGATTGGGATTCCGATCCTATTAGGTGATGAGGAGGAGATAAAATCACTCATGGCGGAGATTAATTTTGAAGCTGACGAAATTGAAATTATCGATCCGAAATGTGCACAAGAAACAGACCGTAGAAATCGTTTTGCAAAAGCATATTGGAAGAAGAGACAGCGAAAAGGAATTGCTTATTTAGATGCTCAGAAATGGATGCGAGAACGTAATTATTTCGCAGCGATGATGGTAAACGAAGGAGAAGCAGATTGTTTGGTGACAGGTTATTCTAGGTCTTATCCAACAGTAGCCAAGCCTATTATTGAATTAATCGGAATTCAAAAAGGAGTGAAACGTGCGGCAGCTACAAACATTATGATGACTAAGCGTGGACCTATCTTTTTTGCAGATACCACCATGAATATTAATCCTACAGCTAAGGAGTTGGCATTGATCGGTGTAATGATGGCCAAAACCATGAGAATGTTTGGTTTTGAACCTAATTTAGCCATGTTGTCCTTTTCTAATTTTGGGTCTACCAATGTGGAAGAAACAGTAAAAGTGTCTGATGCAGTAGCATATATGCACAAGCATTTTCCAGACATTTCAGTAGATGGTGAATTACAGGCCGATTTTGCTTTGAATCCAAGAATGCTAAAAGATAAATTCCCTTTTTCTAAGTTAGTGGGTAAAAAAGTAAATGGACTTATTTTTCCGAATTTAGAATCTGCGAATATTAGTTATAAATTGATGAAGGAATTTGCCGATATGGAATCTATTGGTCCTATCGTTATGGGATTGAAAAAACCAGTGCATTTAATTCAGTTTGGAGCGAGTGTAGACGAGATTGTAAACATCGCTAGTGTTGCCATTGTACACGCTCAGGAAAACACCATTATGAAATAATATAATTTACGTATTAAACCCAGTGTTTAACGAGATGAACTGCTGTTACTTTTAAAAAGGAAGTAACAGCAGTTTTTTATGATTTAAACAATATAATATTGCTGCTATTTCAGTGGTAAAAATGAATCGGACTGGTATAATTTCAGCAGATAATTAGGCAATTTGCAATTATATCTTATTAAGTCCGATATTTGAAACAAATTTTTTACATTAGCCTATTAGAGACTTTTTAACAGTCTAGATAATTTTAAAAAAGAAGCAAAATGATTACCCATATACGAGGAAAGTTAGTAGAGAAAAACCCAACATACGTTGTGGTTGAGGCAGGAGGATTAGGTTATTTTTTAAACATATCACTCAATACATTTTCCCAATTACCAGACGACGAATCCATATTTATATATACCTATTTATCCGTAAAAGAAGATTCTCAAACCTTGTTTGGGTTTACTACAAAAATAGAACGAGAATTGTTTAAATTATTGATTTCGGTATCGGGTGTTGGACCTAGTATTGCACGTACCATGCTGTCCTCAATGTCTACAGACGAGATTAAACATGCCATTGCATCTGGAAATGCAGACATCATACAATCCGTAAAAGGAATTGGAGTGAAAACAGCTCAAAGAGTAATTATTGACTTAAAGGATAAAATCTTAAAATCATATACCATAGACGAAGTTTCTTTACCACTAAGCAATACAACTAAAGAAGAAGCGTTATCAGCATTAGAGGTTTTAGGCTTTGTACATAAACAAGCAGAAAGAGTAATTGATAAAATACTAGTATCAGATGCCAATTTAAAGGTGGAACAACTGATTAAAATGGCGCTTAAAAAATTGTAAAAATTGAAAAAATATCAGCTAAAAACAGGTCTTTTATTAGGTTGTTTTTTATGGGTGTTCTCTGTAGCGACCTTACATGCTCAAGACACTCCAAAAAAAGCAAGTGCTAAGGATTCTATTCCAGAGTTAAAATACAAATTTAACAGCGAAAAAGAAGGAGGGTTATTTCTAAAGAATCCATTTAAGAAAGAGATTATTTACGATCCTGTTTTAGGGAAGTATCTCATCATCGAAAAAATTGGAGGGATAGAAGTGAAGCGCCCTGTATACATGACTTTAGAGGAGTATAAGAAATACCGCCTTAAAAAGGATATGCTGCTTTATAACAAAGAAAAATTAAGCGCTTTAAATAGTAAGAAAAAAGGAAGTGTAGATGCACAAAAGAATCTATTGCCTAAATACTATGTGAATTCGAGCTTTTTTGAAAACCTTTTTGGAGGTAATGAAATAGAAGTGCAGCCTACGGGGTCTGTTAATATTAAAATGGGGATGCTCTACCAAAAGGTAGACAATCCTCAATTGTCAGAACGTAATAGGAGTAGTTTAACGTTTGATTTTGATCAGCAAATAAGCGCTAGTATTCGGGCAAAAATTGGGACCCGTTTAAAAGTAAATGCCAATTACGATACCCAGTCTACCTTTAACTTTCAAAATTTAATAAAGCTAGAATATACCCCTACTGAAGACGATATTTTACAAGCAGTCGAAGTCGGGAATATAAGCATGCCTATTAAAAATTCATTAATTACAGGTGCCCAAAGTCTTTTTGGAGTGAAAACACGGCTTAAATTTGGAAATACATCCATAACAGGGGTTTTTGCAGAACAAAAATCACAAACGAGATCGGTCACTGCCCAGGGAGGAGCTACCCTGAATGAATTTGAATTGCAAACCACAGATTACGATGATAATCGCCATTTCTTTTTGTCACATTATTTTAGAGATCAGTACAATACAGCACTCGAAAGATATCCATTAGTCAATAGTCCTATTAGTATTACTAGAGTAGAAGTTTGGGTGACCAACCGTAACTCTTCGACCATCGATGTTAGAAATATCGTGGCATTGGCAGATATAGGGGAGTTTAAACAAGTTAATATTGGGCCTGCAACAGTCGTTCCTGTACCTGGAGAAAGATATCCGTCAAATCAAGCAAATAGTATACAGAGTATATTGACAGAGACGGGGCCAGTACGTAATATTTCTACTGTAAGTGGAGGTTTAAAAGCTTCATTTTCTATGCAGCAGGGACGTGATTTCTCCGTATTGGAAAATGCACGTAAATTATTACCAAACGAATACGAAATTAATCCACAATTAGGGTTTATCTCTTTAAACAGGAGATTGAGTGATTCTGATGTGTTAGCTGTTGCTTTTGAATACACGATAAGTGGAGAGTCCAAAGTGTATAAAGTGGGGGAATTTACCAGTGATGGTATTGTAAATCCAAATAACATTGTTGTAAAATTATTGAGAAGTGAAATTCTAAGTACTTCGATCCCTATGTGGGACTTAATGATGAAAAACGTGTATGCCTTAAATGCGTACCGTATGAATTCTGATGGTTTTAGATTGGAGTTAATGTACGAAGATCCTGAAACGGGAGTGCCCGTGAATATTTTGCAAAATGCAAGTACTACAGGTGTTCAGGATAAAACCTTACTAAACCTTATAGGGGTGGATCGATTGGATCAAAGTCTTTTTGATACCCCAGACGGTGATGGTTATTTTGATTACGTGGAAGGAGCTACGGTGAATTCGGAGAAAGGTTATATTATTTTTCCTGTTGTGGAGCCTTTTGGAGAAGATTTAGCCTTAAAATTAACAGATGCAAAAGATGAAATTTATATTTTTAAGGAGTTGTATCGGGAAACCAAATCAGAAGCAAAAAACAATTATCAAAGCAAGGATAAATACCTTATTAAGGGATACCATAAATCAGAAACATCCAACGGGATTCCTCTAAACGCATTTAATGTACCCAAAGGATCGGTAAATGTAACTGCAGGTGGTAGAACATTGGTAGAAGGAATAGATTATGTAGTGGATTACCAAATAGGACGTGTTCAAATTATAGATCCGGCTTTGGAAGCCTCGAATACACCTATCAATGTTTCCGTAGAAAATAATGCGGTATTTAATTTACAAACAAAACGTTTTTTAGGAATAGACATAGAACATAAATTTTCAGAAAATTTATTGGTAGGAGCTACTATTTTAAATTTGAACGAAAAACCAATCACTCAGAAATCTGTGTTTGGGCAAGAACCAATAAATAATACCATGTTTGGTTTGAATGCCAGTTTTGCTACAGAGGTTCCGAAATTTACAAAATGGGTGAATTACTTACCGAATATAGATACAGACGTGATCTCTAATTTTTCCATTCGCGGAGATTTTGCGTATTTGATACCAGGTTCTCCAAAGAGAGTTGAGCAAGGTGGAGAGGCGACTTCTTATATCGATGATTTTGAGGGTTCACAAATTCCTTTAGAAATAAAATCTACCCTACAATGGCACATGGCAAGTACACCTCAGTATCAAACTCAATTTGATTTGGGAGGGAATTCTGCTGATTTGGCTTATGGGTATAAACGAGCGAGACTAGCTTGGTATATTATTGATCCCTTGTTTTATGGAGGAGGGTCTTTAAAACCAGACGGTGTGGATAATGATGAGTTATCCAGAGCAGAGGTAAGACGTGTGCGTTATGAAGAATTATTTCCAGAACAGGATTTAGATATTACAGAATCTACGATCGTAAGAACCTTAGATTTAGCTTATTATCCAAACGAACGTGGAAGTTATAATTACGATACAGATAATGTAAATGCACAAGGGCAGTTTACAAACCCAGAAGATAGATGGGCGGGAATTACGCGTCCGTTGACAACCACCAATTTTGAACAGTCAAACGTAGAGTATATTCAGTTTTGGATGATGGATCCTTTTGAAAATTATTCCATTACCCAGGCAGAAGGTTTACCTGTAGGTTTAAATCCAAACGACCTTTCGAATCAGGTAGGAGAGTTGTATTTTAACTTAGGAAATATCTCGGAGGATGTATTAAAAGATGGACGTAAAATGTATGAAAATGGATTGCCTGTAAATGCAATGGATACTAATTTTGACGTGACTCCTTGGGGACGAGTTCCTAAAAAGCAATCTATTTTATATGCCTTTAGTGATAAAGACAGTGAACGATTAAGTCAGGATGTTGGTTTTGACGGTTTGAATGATGAAGAAGAGAAAAAATCCTTCCCTGCTTTTGCAGACCTAGAGGATCCTGCGAATGACAATTATATGTATTTTCGAAGTGGAAAATATGACAATGAACAAGCGTCTATATTAAGTAGGTATAAACGCTATAATAACACCCAAGGAAATTCTCCTACGAATAATTTATCTCCAGAATCCTATCCTACTTCTGCAACTACGTATCCAGATACGGAAGACATCAATAAGGATCAAACCATGAATTCTGTAGAGAGCTATTATCAATATAGAGTTTCTTTAAATCAAAGTGATTTGAAGGTGGGTAAAAATCATATTGTAGACGAAAAAAAGGTGACAGTAAGATTGGCTAATGGGACAGAAAGTACTTCCACTTGGTATCAATTCAGAATTCAAGTAAGTGCTCCTGATGAAGTAGTTAATAATATGGAAGGCTTTTATTCTATTCGATTTATGCGAATGTTTTTGACCAAATTTAAAATGCCAGTAGTGTTGCGTTTTGGTGAATTACAATTGGTACGTGGGGATTGGAGACGTTATACAAAAACATTAAAAGAATCTATAAACCCTCCAGGAGATTTAGGGAATACGGCATTGCAAAACTTTGAGGTAGGTGTAGTGAATATCCAAGAAAACGAAAACAGAAATCCAATACCTTATGTATTACCTCCAGGGATTCGTAGAGAAATTTTACGTGGAAGTACAACCTTACAAGAGCAAAACGAACAGTCACTATCTATAAAAGTAACGGAGTTACAATCTAAAGAAACCAGGGCCGTTTATAAGAATGTTCGAATAGACCTGCGGATGTATAAAAAACTGAAAATGTTTTTACATACAGAAGGGGTGTTAGGACAGGATGTTTTACATCACGAAGACCTAAGTGCTATTATACGATTAGGGAGTGATTTGAATGATAACTATTATCAAATTGAAAAGAAATTAGATGTATCTGATTTTGATGCGACATCAAATACAGATGTTTGGCTACCAGAAAATAATATTGAAGTGATACTGGAGCGTTTTGGGAAATTAAAATTACAACGATTTAAGGAAGGTGTGGCTCCAAATATATTATTCCCATCTTCGGAAGAATTTCCCTATGACAGTATTTCGGGATATACATTACGGGTAAAAGGAAATCCAAACTTGGCGAAAATTAAAACCATTATGCTTGGAGTTCGCAATAACGATAACCGATTTGCAAAAACAGGAGAGGTGTGGTTTAATGAATTGCGTATTGCAGGTTTTGACAATGAAGGTGGTTGGGCTACGGTGGTGAGTGCAGACGCTAATTTTGCAGATTTCGCTTCGGTTTCTGCATCTGGACGTATAGAAACTCAAGGGTTTGGAAGTATTGAACAGCGCGTAAACGAACGTAGTAAACACGATAAAAAAGCCTATGATGTGGTGGCCAATGTGAATCTAGGGCAACTACTTCCTAAGCGATGGGGGATTCAACTTCCCTTGAATGTGAGTCAATCCGAAGAGGTGAGCGATCCTAAATATGATCCTCAGTATCAGGATGTGTTGTTTGTCGATGCAAAAGACATTAATCCTAACAGTAATAAAGCAAGGGATTATACAAAACGACGTAGTATTAGTATGTTAAATGTGCGTAAAAATAGGTCGCCAGAAAGTACTAGAAAACAACAGTTCTATGCAGTAGAAAATGTGTCGATTTCTTATGCCTATAATGAAACCTATCATAAAGATTATAATGTAGAAAAATTCTTGGACAGATCGGTGAGGGCTTCTGCAAATTACAACTATGCGTTCGAACCTAAAGTACTCGAACCTTTTAAGAATTGGAGTTTTCTTAAAAAGAGTAAGTATTTTGATTTGATCAAAGATTTTAACATCAATTTCCTGCCTTCTTCATTTGCGGTCAATTCAAATATTGTACGTTCTTTTAATGAACAAACATCGCGGAGTTTGGTAGAAGGCTTGCCTAAATTACCAACCTTAAAAAAACGACATTATTTATTTGATTGGGATTATAATATAGGATACAACATTACGAAATCATTACAATTTAATTTTAGGGCTACCAATAACTATGTATACGATAGTTTTAGACCTAAGGATGAGGTAGATTTATTCGATAATTTCTTTGAAATAGGTAGACCAGATAGGTATCATCAATCTTTAAGTGCTTCGTATAAATTGCCTTTAGATAAAATTCCTTTATTTAAATTTATGAGAGCAGATTATGCCTATACAGCAGATTTTGACTGGCAATCCGCTTCTCAATCCTATGTAGATGAAATTGGAAATACGATTCAAAATTCCAATACGCATACCTTTAATATGGACATGGATTTTAAAAAGTTTTATAAAACCATAGGACTTACCAAGTTGTTAAACAAACGTAAACCAACATCCAGAAGAGGTAAAAAAGGAAAGAGTAAAGCCAAATCTATTGGAGCTAAAGTAGGTCAAACATTTTATGATTTAATCACTTCTGTGAAAAAAGCGAGGTTGAGTTACTCGGAAAATAACGGAACCTTGTTACCTGGCTATATTCCAGAAGTAGGATTTTTAGGACGTGATAGGTATAGTGGGAGCTTAGCGCCAACTTTTGGCTACGTATTCGGAAGTCAGATAGACATTCGGAATGCAGCCATAGAAAACGGTTGGTTGGTCTCTAGGGGAGTGGATGATCCTTATTACAATAAAACCTATACCCAAACACATATGGAAAAACTCGATTTTAGCATCGATATTAAACCATTTAAGAATTTGAATATAGAATTGTCTGCAAATAAATTATATACCAGTAGAACAGCACAGCAATTGGATGTTGTAGATGGAGTTTTAAGTAGTGATGCTCCGATAACAGAGTATGGAAGTTACAGTATCAGTTTTAATATGTTGCGTACGGCATTTGAAGATACGGATAAAACTTTTGAGACATTTAAAAGTAATAGAATGGTTATTGCACGACGATTGGCTGCTAAATCTGGGCAATCTGTCGCGGGTTATGGGCCTACGAGTCAGCAAGTGGCATTGCCTGCTTTTTTGGCGGCATACAGTGGACAGGACGTAAATAAAGTAAAAACAAGCCCCTTTAGAAACCTGCCTATTCCTAGTTGGCAATTGACTTATAAAGGTTTTATGAAAATGAAATGGTTTAAAAAACGTTTTAGAAGTTTCTCTTTGTCTCATCGTTATAATTCCTTGTATTCGATTACGAATTTCACAAATAATTTAAACTATAACGCAAAAGACCCATATAGCAATAGGGATATTATAGGAAATTACCAGAATAAAACACTTTATACAAACGTAAATCTAATTGAGGAGTTTTCACCCTTATTAAAGTTGAGTTTAAAAATGAAAAATTCCGTATCTTTCACGGGTCAAATAAACAAAGATAAAGGACTGACATTAAACTTTAATAATAATACCATTACACAGGTACGTGGAACGGAGTATGTAGTAGGGTTGGGGTATCGTATTAAAGATGTGAAAATGAAAGTGAATTTTGGAGGTAAGAAAACCAAGTTAAAAGGGGATTTAAACCTACGTGCCGATTTATCTTTGAGAAACAATGAGACCATGATACGTGCCATAGACGAGGATAATGACCAAATTACTGGAGGGCAACGATTATTGTCGTTTAAATTCTTTGCAGATTACGCATTGACAAAGAGTTTAACAGCGTCGTTTTATTTTGATCAAAGTTCATCGCGTTACGCCATTTCTACGACCTTCCCTAGGCAGTCGATTAGTTCTGGTTTAAGTATCCGATATTTATTAGGAAATTAACTATAAACACTAAATAAAATAAAATGAATATTCCTGCAGATTTAAAGTTTACAAAAGACCACGAGTGGATTAAAATAGAAGGAGATATCGCAACGGTAGGTATCACTGAATTTGCTCAAGGCGAGTTAGGAGATATCGTATATGTAGATGTAGATACATTAGATGATTCAGTAGAAAGAGACGAGGTATTTGGATCCGTAGAAGCGGTAAAAACAGTTTCAGACCTATTAATGCCTTTATCAGGTGAAGTTATTGAGTTCAACGAAGCCCTTGAAGATGCACCAGAAATGGTAAACAAGGATGCTTTTGGAGACGGATGGATGATTAAAATTAAGATAGCAGATGCTAGTCAAATTGAAGAATTATTAGATGCTGAAGGCTATAAAAACCTTATTGAAGGATAATGCATTGGTAATAGCCCTGCTTTGTACCGTAACTATTTTGGTAGGAAGTTTGGCCTCTATTAATACATTAGTCGCTACGATTCCAGTAAAATTATCAGATAAGTCATTGCACGCAATGGCTTATTTTTTGTTGGCTCTTTGCTGGTTTTTTGCCATGCATAATAGCCGTAGGATTCGTGTTTCTCTTCCTGTGGTAGCCTTTAGTGTAATAGCTTTTGGTATGATTGTTGAGGCTTTACAAGGAGGCTTAACGAGTTATAGAGAAGCAGACGTTTATGATATACTAGCCAATAGTATTGGGGTGTTTTTAGCCTATTTACTATTTAAGTTGGTTTTAAAAAATAAACAGTATTAATGTAGATATACTTGCAAAAGTCGTTTTAAAATTATTAAATTAGCAACCTATAAAATTTTTATCAGATGGAGATTAAAAAAAGTCCAAAGGCGAATTTGGAGAATTACAGTAAACTTTTTATGCAACTTGGATTGGTATTAGCATTGTTAATTACCTATTTAGCCATAGAACGTAAGACTTATGATCGTACCTTTGCAGATTTAGGACCTGCAATGCTTAATCAAGAAGAAGATGAACAAGTTGTTGAAATAGAACAGCATGTAGAACAACAACAAGAAAAAGCACCACCACCACCAGCACCAGATAAAATCGAAGTAGTAGAAGACGAGAAAGAGGTTGAAGAAACCATTATCGAATCTACTGAAACTGATGAAACAGAAGCTGTTGAGGTTGAAGAAATAGTTGAGGAAGAAGAAGAGGAAGAAGTAATTGAGGATGTTCCATTTGCAATTATTGAAGATGTTCCAGTTTATCCAGGATGTAAAGGAAGTAAATCAGAATTAAAAACATGTTTATCTAAAAAAATTGACAAGCATGTAAAAAGAAAATTCAACGGAGATTTAGCCGGAGATTTAGGTTTATCGCCAGGAATCAAAAGAATTTTTGTAATGTTTAAAATCGATAAACGTGGTAACATTGCTGATGTAAGAGCGCGTGCACCGCACAAGAGATTACAAGCAGAAGCTATCAGAGTTATTAAGTTATTGCCTAAAATGACGCCAGGGAAACAACGTGGACGTGCAGTAGGTGTAAAATACAGTTTACCTATTGTATTTAAAGTTGAGTAACTAAACGTTTATAATATATATAAATCCCAATCATATCGATTGGGATTTTTTTTTGGCATGTTTTTTGAAATTAACATAATTTTAACATACTAAAACCTTTTATTATGAAACCAAAAAAACACCCAAAAGCCAATTTAGAGAAATTTTCTGTCCTGTTTATGCAACTAGGACTTGTATTTGCATTGTTTATCTCTTATGTAGGGATAGAGAATAAAACTGAAAAAACTAGCCTTTTTCACGAGGACGTTGCCTTCAATCAATTTGTGGAAAATCCAGATCAAGTGGTCGAAATAACGGTAGAAAAACCTCCTGTAGAGAAAACGGTTGCTCCGACTGTAATTATAGACAGCCCAACCATCATAGAAGACGATGATACTACCTTTTTAGAGACTGTTTTAAAGCCAGATGATATAGATGCTCCTGTACCAGTGTTAAAGCAGCTAGGCGATGAAGAAGGCTTGGATGATATCATCGTGGATGAGGTCTCTTTTATCTCGGTAGAGGAAGCGCCTACATACCCTGGATGTACAGGGTCAAACGAAGAAAAAAAAGCGTGTTTCTCTAAGATGGTACAAAAGCTCGTCAGTAGAAAATTTAATGGGGACTTGGCGATGGAATTAGGCTTGGCACCCGGAAAGAAAAGAATTACCGTTATTTTTAAAATCGATACACATGGAAATATTGTAGAGATGAAAGCTAGAGCACCTCATAGAGCACTCGAAATAGAAGCGATGAGAGTCGTGAAGTTATTTCCTAAAATGACTCCTGGGAAAATGCAGGGAAGACCGGTAAATGTAACATACGTATTGCCGATTTTGTTTCGGGTAGAATAAGGAGCTGTAACCAGCCACCCCGATAAGCCCATTATCTAATAGCCGTTGATAGAAAGCGTTAATAACTCCTGAGCTGGGGTGCTTCATTAATGGCTATTATTTATTATTTTTACCGAATAAACACAGTAGTGATGAATATAGAACAACATTTAGATAGTACGTATTTAAAATTGGCAGATCAGGCCAATATATCAGCAGACGAAACCCAACAAAAGGTGGTGGATTTGGTGAATGAATGTATTGCCCATAATTTTAAATTAGCAATGATACGTTCAGAATATATTGAAATGGCCCAAAAAATGATCGCCGATGCGGACGGAGCAACCGTAGTAGGAACAGTGATTGGGTTTCATGAAGGAACCTATACTACCGAAGAGAAGTTGGCAGAAGCTCAAGTTGCCATCGATAGAGGGGTAGATGAATTGGATTACGTAATTAATTACGAAGCTTTTAAAGAAGGAAAAATTAATTTAGTAAAGGCCGAAGTGTTTAAGGGGACTAAAATAGCCTTAGATAATGACAAAATTTGTAAATGGATTATTGAAATAGCCGCATTGACAAACGAAGAAATTGTTGATATTTCTGCCTTGATACGCGATGTTGTATTGGAAAACTTTGGTCCTGAAAAAGCACCTTATGTTTTTGTAAAATCTTCAACAGGTTTCTTTAAAGCTGCAGAAGGTAAGCCCGTAGGAGCGACTTTCGAAGGAATGAAATTGATTGTGGAAAATTCTAAACCACTACAAGCAAAAGCAGCAGGTGGAGTGAAAAGCTTTGAGGATGCTGTGAAAATGGTAGACATGGGAGTCAGTAGAATCGGAACGTCATCTGCATTGGCCATTGCCAGTGGGAAACCAACTGAAGGAGGGTATTAAAAAACAACAAACTATGGACTATTTTGCACACGAATTAGCAGTAATTGATGCTGATTGTACGATCGGTAAAGGAACTAAAATCTGGCATTTCAGTCATATTATGCCTCATTGTATCATTGGAGAACAGTGTAATATTGGACAAAATGTAGTGGTTTCTCCCAAAGTTGTCTTGGGGAATAATGTAAAAGTCCAAAACAATGTCTCTATTTATACAGGCGTTGTGTGTGAAGATGATGTTTTTTTAGGGCCATCCATGGTCTTTACCAATGTCATTAATCCTAGAAGTGCCATTATCCGTAAAGATGAATATAAAAAGACGACCGTTAAACGTGGTGCCAGTATCGGTGCAAATGCGACCATTGTATGTGGTAACGACATTGGTGAATACGCCTTTGTAGGAGCCGGTGCAGTCGTAACCAAAGAGGTGAAGCCTTATGCATTGGTCGTCGGGAATCCATCCGTACAAATTGGTTGGATTAGCGAGTATGGCCATCGCTTAAATTTTGACGAAAACGGCTTTGCAACATGTGAAGAAAGTCATATTACTTATAAATTAGAAAACGATAAAGTGACAAAACACTAGTTACTTTGTCGCTTTTACCCATAGATATATAGGGAATGTCCATTTTGAACTATCGATTGTCCGAATTGAACAAGGGGTAGTTTAATAAACATCGTTTCTTTGTAACACACAAAGCGGTTTTCTTTTCTTTCTTAAAGAATGGTGTATTTCAGAAAAGGCGTACTGCCTTTAATTGCAACCGTAGTGGTTTTTTAAATGCTTATTTTTTTTTGAAAAGCCGATAGTATTAAAAGTGTGTTTTTACATTCTTTTATAGTAAATAAGAGTTGACGTACTATTAGAATTACTTCATTAGTAGATCGAATTTATATGGGGGTATAATTTCTACGATTTTCTTAGTACTCAGCTCTTTTTTTTTAGCCCTCTAATTTCCTGTAGTTTTCCGTATTTTATATCAAGGCCTCTTTTTTTAGGTACTAAAAAAGCATTCCAAATTTTGTCTAGTGTAAAATAATCATGTAATTTTTTACAAAAGTTTTATTTTTTAGTGTTGGGAATGCTTAAATGTTACAGTTGGCATGAATAGCTACATTATTTTTTCTATAAAATTTAGGGCTAGATATTTCTTAAAGTAGTGTCTATGAGACGCTTTTGTTTTTCAAGATTTAGAATCGAATAAAAACAAAAAAATAAGTCTAAAAAAACTTTGTGGATAGGGAAAAGGGGCTTATATTTGCAWCCGCTAAGAGCAACGGTCTGGTAGTTCAGYTGGTTAGAATACCTGCCTGTCACGCAGGGGGTCGCGGGTTCGAGTCCCGTCCAGACCGCAAAANGCATCTCAATTTTTGAGATGCTTTTTTTRTTTYAGAACAKRTCGAATKTATTCGKYTAWGGACTWAAAYAAAAAAAGCAAACAGCACGWAGTGATGATGCTATTGTAGGRCYACCMMTTTGGGACCAACGAGYGGAGCGAGWTMATCCCGWTTACATTTTTTTCTTGATTRCRRAGRWTGAGAAAAANGCAWWYAGCACGWAGTGATGAWGCTWTTGTAGGRCCACCYATTTGGGMCCAAYGAGCRKAGCGAGATCATYYCGTTNKWKYTWTTTATTTCTTGATKTATGACAGRGATGSCGWKTTTWTAGTRTCGKYAATTAGGAAACAANRARNCMGTGTRMGTYCAWYYCYATCAAACCATATWGCRTCTCAAWWTTKAGATGCTNTTTTTATGCACTAAATTTTGGTAATTTAAAAAACTAGCTTATATTTGCATCCGCTAAGAGCAACGGTCTGGTAGTTCAGYTGGTTAGAATACCTGCCTGTCACGCAGGGGGTCGCGGGTTCGAGTCCCGTCCAGACCGCTTTTAAAATTAGAAAACCTTATAAGTCAATGACTTGTGAGGTTTTTTCTTTTTAGGGGGCGAATTGGGGGATGAATTTATATCCTCATGTCGCTAAAAATGTCTTTAATTTCTTTAGATTTTTAGAATTAGTATAAATTATTCTTTTTACATTAATAGCAATCTATTATTTCTTAAATTCACAATCTTAGAAAAGTATACAAATTGTTATTTGATAAATTATCACTTGACTGATTAAGATTGTATGCGTCTGAGGAAAATTATGTTAAATTTGATTGAAGAGTTTATGCAGAGTGTCTGGATGTGTAAATGAAATAATTTTATTTTTTGAATGATAAAAAAATAGCTTTATGAATATGAAAAATATTGAAGTATGGAAGCCTATCTCAATTGATACAAATTGGCTTGGTTGTGAGACATCTAGATTTGATGATTTAGCACCGAGTTGGTATAAAAAGAGAAAAGATTTTGAAGATGGAAAGAATGGTTATGAAGAATTTCTGACAAAACTTAAAAGACAACATGCAATTGAGACTGGGATAGTTGAGAAACTATATGATCTTAATGAAGGGATAACAGAAACATTAATAAAAGAGGGATTCGTTGAGTCGTATATTAGTCATAATGATACTAATATTCCACCTAAAAAATTAATGAGTTATTTACATGATCATTTTGAAGCAATGGATTTTATTTTTGATCTAGTAAAATCGGAAAGGGAATTAACTAAAAGCTTTATTAAGGAATTACACCAATTAATAACTCGTCATCAAGATTATACTGAGGCTATAAATGGGTTAGGGGAGCGTGTTAGTATTAAGCTATTAAAAGGTGAGTTTAAGACATCTGATAACAATCCAAGGAGGGAAAATGGGGTGGTTTTTCTTTACTGTCCTCCTGTTCATGTTGATTCTGAAATGGATAGCCTTATTTCAATTTATAATGAGTATTCTAAGAAAAATTTAAATCCAATTATACTTGCTGCTTGGTTTCATCATGCGTTTACACAAATTCACCCATTTCAAGATGGTAATGGTAGAATAGCAAGACTTTTGGCAAGTTTGATTCTCATAAAGAACGGGCTTTTACCGTTTACTGTTAAAAGAACTGAAAAAGCAAAATATATAGGGGCGTTGGAAACGGCTGATAATGAAGAGCCTCAAGATTTGGTCTCATTCTTTTCATTAGAGCAAAAAAAGAGTATAGAAAATGCATTAAACTTTAAAACTGAAAGGAAACTTGATAGTTTGTCTGATCTAGCAATTTTATTTAATGATAAAGTATCGGATCTTGCATCTAAGAAAAAGATTAGAAGAGAAAGGGACCTTAAAAAGAATAGAGATAAAGTTTTTGATATTATTTATAATATACTTGGAGATATTAAAGAGGAGTTGTTTGAGTTGATACCATATGATAAAGCTAAAATAGGAATTGCGAGTTCGAAGCCAGATCACAATAATTATTATTATCATACTCACCAAATTACTGAATATGCTAACACACATAATTATTATTTTAACAGGAATTTACCTAGGGGTTGGTTTGGAATTCATTTTACTTTAGCGGATAATAAAAAATTTAACTTGATTATGACAGTTCATCATTATGGCTATGAAGATGACGTTCTTGCAATTGGGTCTTTTTTAGAATATACAGTTTCTCTTGGTGATGATGTAGATGAAGAAGATAAAAATTTAATACCAATAAATTTGGAGCCATTTACAATTTCACTTGATGGAATTAGTGAAAGAGCTTCATCGAATTTAGATGCGTATTTACACGATATTTTAAAAATTGGATTAACTATAATTATTAATGAGATAAATTGATATTATTTTAATCATTAGAATTATTTAACAATTCATTATTCTTATCATCTAATTTTTTAT
>NVRM01000103.1 GCA_002400885.1 Flavobacteriaceae bacterium | reverse complement strand
AATGTCCTTGTTTTTCAATTCTTTTTTAGTGCTCTCTTTAGAAAAATAAAAATCCATCTTCTATATGTTCTATTTTCTTCTCTTTTGCATTGAGGACTATCGCTATGATATCAAAACGAATTTCCTTGTCCCATTGCAAGCGTTGTACATATTCGTCGGCTGCATCTACGATATGCCCTACTTTTTTAGGTGTGATAAAATCCTGTGGATCTCCAAAATCATCGGTACTACGTGTTTTCACTTCTACAATTACTAACACATCGTCTTTTTTAGCAATAATATCTATTTCTGCTTTTTTAAAATACCAATTTTGCTCACAAATCTGATAGCCTTTCTCTCTTAAATAATCCGCAGCTAATGCTTCTCCTAATTTCCCTAACTCGTTATGTGACGCCATGATTACTGTTTTTTTAAGTCCATAATTTACCCTTAAAAAAGACTCCTTTTTTAATTAACACTCATTTTTACATAGAAAATAAATAAGGGGAAAATAGCGGTAAAAACTAAATAGTACGATTGAAATTTTAGGTTTAGGAAAGAATATCAATACCATATCCTGTTGATTTCCTCCATGAACACACAGTGGAAACTACGCGAAAAGAATATACCGTATGTATTATCACTTTTAAAAAAGCGATATAAGAATGCAGTACAACTATCTATTTATTACATCCAACAACGGATACCCATATGACCAATCCTACAAGAACAATGTTTTTTACTGCTTTTTACTTTTCAAATCATTTAACAAATTATAAAAAGCTTTGGTTTTGGTGTCATTAGGGCTCGCAATATTCACATCAAACTTTCGAATTAAGCGATTCAATGCCTTGGATTCGTTTTTTAGAAGTGCATTTGTTTTCATAAACTCTAGCTTCATTTTCTCTTTAATGGTAAGTTTAGTTCCATAAATATCATCACCCATGGCATAATTTTTTTGCTTTTTAGGATCGCTCAGTTTACGTACAATTCTCTTAGGCACTCTTTGTAAGGTCCCTTCCAATTCTCTATTTCTGATAATATAAGAAGCCTTGCTCCCTGCTCTGTTCATTATTTCCGTCCAATCTCCAGGTAACATGGACACAAAAGCGTCTTTTTCCTTCATTGCCTTCATCACTTTCTCGGTCGCTTCTTCAGAACTATACCCCTCTAAAATCACGACGATTACCTCCTCCACTAAAGTAGAATACCTATACATTTTTATCATTTTTAGTCTTCAAATACTACCTTACTTCCTTGTTTACTCACGGTCATTGTTACCTTCCTCCCTAAAATAAGTGCTACATTTTTATCTTTATGCCCTGCTGGCATTCCAAAAGCTACGGGAATGTTTAAGCCTTTTAAATTATCCAATACTACTTCTTCAACTGTTTTACCAAAAGGTGTCGGATTCTTCCGTATCCTACTGATATCCCCCATAATTACCCCTTTTACATGTTTAAAATAACCTGCTCTCTTTAAACTTTGCAACATTCTATCCACATGATACACATATTCCCCTACTTCTTCTATAAATAATATTTTATCGGTAGTATCTAGTGATGTTTTAGAACCCAGCATACAGTGAAGTAAGGTTAGGTTCCCTCCTACTAATTGCCCTTGTGCTTTTCCTTCTCTATTATAAGTACTTGCTGGCAAGGTATATTTTAAATCCTCGCCAAACACGGCCTTTTTAAAAGTTGCGATCGTTTCCGAAATAAGCGCTGGCTTCGTGCCAAAATTAACAGCCATCATTCCATGAATGGTTTCAAAGCCCAAATTGTGGATTTGATTGTGTAAAGCCGTAATGTCCGAATAGCCAATGATCCATTTCGGTTTTTTTATAAATTTCGTATAGTCCAAACCATCTAAAATACGCACCGTTCCATACCCTCCTCTAGCGGTCCAAATGGCCTTTATGGATGGATTGTCCAATGCTTCTTGGAAATCCTGTGTCCGCTGCGCATCGGTCCCTGCAAAATGATGATTTTGATTGTACATATTTTCGCCTATCACTACATGTAAACCCCATGATTCCATCACCTTTATTGCTTTCGTAATAACGTCCTTTTTACTCCTTAATATTCCTGCTGGTGACAATAAAGCAATGGTATCCCCCTTTTTTAAATACGGAGGGCGTACTAAAGCATCAGAAATCATTTTCTTAACGGAAGTTTCCTGTAACTTTTCAGGGGTTCCCTGAGACACACCTTGGCACTGAACACTCAGTACGATACACATAGAAAGCAGCATTTTCTGGATCATAAAAGATATTTTTTATAAAAATAGATTATTTATTAAACAATGGGGTCTAATTTACTATTTTTGCATCCAAATAACAATGTAAATTATGAGTACTTTTAACAGATATACGATTACTGCCGCTTTACCATACACAAACGGACCTGTGCATATTGGACACCTTGCTGGTGTTTATGTACCTGCCGATATTTATGCGCGTTACTTACGCCTAAACGGTAAGGATGTTGCCTTTATCTGTGGTTCTGACGAACATGGAGTACCGATTACATTAAAAGCGAAAAAAGAAGGGGTAACTCCACAAGATATTGTAGATAAATACCATGCTATTATCAAAAACTCTTTCCTAGATTTCGGAATAACCTTTGATAACTATTCGCGTACTACTTCTAAAATACACCACGAAACAGCGTCTGAATTTTTTAAGACCTTGTATGATAATGGGAAATTTATAGAAGAAACAAACGAACAATTATACGATGCTGAAGCCAATCAGTTTTTAGCCGATAGATTTGTAGTTGGAACCTGTCCTAAATGTGGGAATGAGGAAAGCTACGGAGACCAATGCGAAAGCTGTGGAACTTCACACAATGCAACAGATTTAATCAACCCTAAATCTGCCATTACAGGAAACAAACCTAGCTTAAAAGCAACCACTCACTGGTTTTTACCCTTGGATCAATACCAAGCTTTTTTACAAGAATGGATTGTAGAAGGACATAAACACGATTGGAAAGCCAATGTTTTAGGACAAGTAAAATCATGGATAGATGATGGATTAAGACCCAGAGCCGTAACCCGTGATTTGGACTGGGGAATCCCTGTCCCTGTAGAGGGTGGCGACGGAAAAGTATTGTATGTGTGGTTTGATGCTCCTATTGGCTATATTTCTTCGACCAAGGAATGGGCAAAAAATATGGGTAAAGACTGGGAACCTTATTGGAAGAGTGATGACACTAAATTAGTACACTTTATAGGGAAAGACAATATTGTTTTTCACTGTATCATTTTCCCTGCGATGTTAAAAGCAGAAGGAAGCTATATTTTACCAGAAAACGTACCTGCGAATGAGTTTTTAAACTTAGAAGGTAATAAAATATCGACCTCTAAAAACTGGGCTGTTTGGTTGCACGAATACCTAGAAGATTTCCCAGGAAAACAAGATGTATTGCGTTATGCATTGACAGCAAGTGCTCCTGAAACCAAAGACAACGATTTTACTTGGAAAGACTTTCAAGCGAGAAATAACAACGAGTTAGTCGCTATTTTCGGAAACTTTATAAACCGTGTGGTGGTACTCACCAATAAATATTACAACGGCGTGGTTCCCGAACAAGGAGAATTGACCGAAGTAGATACTGCTACCTTAGAGAAACTTGCTGAATATCCTGCGATCATTTCTAAATCTATAGAGCGATACCGCTTTAGAGAAGCTTCGCAAGAACTAATGAACTTAGCAAGACTTGGAAACAAATACTTGGCAGACGAAGAGCCTTGGAAACAAGTAAAAGTAGACCCAAAACGTGTAGAGACAATCATGAACATCGCCTTGCAAATAGCTGCAGGATTGGCAGTTTTAAGTGAGCCTTTACTTCCTTTTTCTTCTGAAAAATTAAAAGGATTTTTAAACATCTCAACAGCCGATTTAACCTGGAAAACAGTTACAAATCAAGAGACGTTAATCCCAGGTGGACATACCATTAATAAGGGAGGTTTATTATTTGCAAAAATAGAAGATGAAGAGATTCAAGTACAATTGGATAAACTCGCCGCTTCTAAGAAATTAAACGAACTAGCAAACAAGGTCATTGAACCACAAAAAGAAACGGCTACTTTTGAAGACTTTACCAAGTTGGACATGCGTGTAGGAACGATTGTGGAAGCAGCCAAAATGCCAAAAACTAAAAAATTATTAATTTTAAAAGTTAATGTAGGACTGGATACTAGAACCATTGTAAGTGGTATTGCAGAGCATTTTAAACCAGCAGACATCATCGGTCAGAAAGTAACTGTTTTAATCAACCTAGCACCTCGTAAATTGCGCGGAGTAGAAAGCGAAGGAATGATTTTAATGGCAGACACTGCAGATGGCGGATTGAGCTTTGTAGCTCCTACTTCAGAAAACTGTACAAACGGAGAGGCCATCAGTTAATTCACCTCTAAACCAACGTTTAAAACATATAATAAGTATCTTAAAAACCGATAATTCCCTCAAAGAATTATCGGTTTTTTAGTGTATTCTCAGGATTGCTCTACAGAATATTACAGCATTAACATTTGTTAATTATTTTTCCTTAAATTCACWTTTATAAGTTACCTTTGYCCTGATTTTGTAATAGTTAACATAAATACACCTCACGAAATCTAGTGNNNNMMWYRSMMSYAAATAAATWTAATAAGTTACCCGCTAAGTCTTCRATWTTTATTGACTACTTACCTATTTTTNATCATTCATGAAACRATTYATTTTTCTTTGCTTAGGARTTTATTGTTGTTCCCTTTCCTCAGTAAAAGCGCAACAAGAACCSCAATTCACACAATAYATGTACAATATGTTCATCATAAATCCAGCTTACGCAGGATCTAATAATGTATTGACAGCTGTAGGTTTCTACCGTGCGCAATGGAACAATATYCCCGGAGCTCCAAGAACCCTCTCRTTCTCCYTAGACAAACCGCTATACAAYGAGCACATCGGTGTTGGTTTTTCTGCCTAYTCGGACCAAATAGGMCCCTCTAGTGAATTGTTTGCAAATGCCTCCTTTTCGTAYTCCATTCAAACAGGCTATGATTCCGAATTAAAATTCGGTTTACGAGCTGGGGTCCATAACTTAGCGGTAGACTTTAGTCGCGCTAATTWCGACTCAGAAGTRCTCATAGAAAACTTCAATCACTTTGCACCAACTGTAGGTTTCGGACTGTTTTGGTACAGTAACAAYTGGTATGTAGGCGCATCGGTGCCAAACATACTAGAAACAAAATACCTCAATGACGTCTCTAAATCAGAAGCTTCTAAAAAACCACATTATTATATAACMGGAGGGTATATTTTTCAGATAACAAACAATCTTAAATTTAAACCAACAGTCTTATTTAAAGCTGTAGGAGGTGCTCCTTTTAGCTTTGATATAAGTGCCAACTTTATGATGCATGATAAAATCACTGCAGGACTTGCTTATAGAAATGAAGAATCGGTCGCTGCACTGTCTAGTTTTCAAATTACACCGCAGTTAAACATTGGCTACTCATTTGACTACAACGTAGGAAAGGTTAGTGAAATTTCATTATACTCTCATGAGTTTATGATGCGTTATGAATTCAATTTCAGTCGTACACGCTCCTATTCTCCAAGGTTTTTCTAAGTCAATTCGAAAAAATAAATAATACGCATAAAAAAAACCGTAAATCAAAAGATTTACGGTTTTTTGTGGAGCATATCGGAGTCGAACCGATGACCTCTTGGCTGCCAGCCAAACGCTCTAGCCAACTGAGCTAATGCCCCATTTTATCTACCTTCTTCTTTTTGAATTCCTGCTTTTTAAAGGCAGTAAACAAAACATTGAATGCATGCAAATATATACTTTTTAATGAGAAAACTAGCATTAATTCTCATCTTCAATATAAAATAATTCCACTTCCTAAATCTACACAAAAGACACGATTTATTAAAACGAAGGTGCTCCGTACTTATTACATTAAAAATGAAGAGTTCACAGTTAAATACAAGTGAATTCAGCTAAGACTCGATTCAAATACATTGTCATTCTAATAAATAATTAGTCGATAAAAGGAACATATTCGTTCTAAATCAACACGCTATCAATCATGTAATTCTCTGTTGGTTGTATCTTTGAAAACCAATAGAAAACTCCCCTGATTGATGTCTGTATTTAATTCCGCTATTCTCGATACAATTTTCTTCTAAATTCTAAACAGAATTCATAAGAAAACCACTCGAACTGACGCTAGGAACGTCATCACCGCCACTTGTTTTTACTTTTTTAAAAACTACCATCTACCATTGACGTAATTTTATTGCACATCGTCGCCACTTCGAGTGATTACGACGGTAGGAGTAATTGTATCGAGAAGTTTATGTTTAGTAGAAGTTCTCGATACAATTTTCTCCTAAATTCTAAACAGAATTCATAAGAAAACCACTCGAACTGACGCTGAAAACGTCATTACGACCACTGGTTTTCCAAAAACACACCCCGCAACCATTAACAGATTTCATTTAAAACTAATAGAAAACCAGTAATATAACGAACGATTACAGTGATAATTTACACCTATTTTAGCCCCTTAGCAAACATTCTAGATTCTCAAGTGGATCAGTCAATCAATTGTTTTCACAAAAAAGCCAGAAGAAAATTCTTCCGGCTTTAAAATATTATTTAGTATGTTTTTAGTTTTAGAAAACTACAAGTCAAACTTGGCGGTATAACTATCAATTACATCATCCAATTTATCTTCTACACGAGAATAATCAATCAGCATGATAAGTATAAAAATTAATCGTGGTCCTATTATTAAACAACCTTCTAAGCTTGAATTGACATCTATATAAAAATCAACGGTTAGTTTATCATCAGACACTCTTAGCACAACTAAGTTAAAAACCTAAGAATCACCACGTAACACTAACAAAGGCACTCTGCTTTCAAAATCCTCTCTTTTTACGCTATTATCTTTCCATAGTTTTTCGAAAAATCCTTTTTTACGACGAATCACACAGATTAAATCTGGGTAATTAACATTCAAATGCTCTAAAACACCCTGAAAAATTGTTCCGTTTTCGGTGGTTTTAAATGTGCTGCAAATATTTTTCAACTCTTTATTTATTAGCAAGTCCTTTTCTTTGACATACGGAGTAATCACCTGCAACAAATTCAAAGTCACATTAAATTCGGAATGCATTGCATGTAAAGGCAATAGCAAATCTTCTCGTTTTAAAATCCCTGACTTTATCGCCATTAAAATCGTTTCTATACGTTTAAACACATAGTTATTTGGAACGATGATGATAGGGCAGTCAATTTTTTGAATCATATCCCCTGTAAATTTCCCAATGTACAGCTGTTGGTTCCGCCTATTTGTACGCGTTTTTCCAACCATTAAATCTATCTCTTCTTTTTGTTGTAATTCCCAAATACAATCCAACATATTCCCTTTACTACAAACTTGTCTGATAGGTACCTTTTTAACATCCATTGCCTCCAAAAATAATTCCAACTCTTCTTCAGCCAAAAATCGCATAGCATCATCTACACGAGAAATGGTGTTTGCCATTCTAATTTCACCATACGAATACAGTACAATTAGAGACGCATTTATTGCCGAAGCAAAATCTATGGCGTATTGCAACATTACGCTACTTCTTTCGATGGTTTTTATTGGAACTAGAATTGTTTTCATAATGCATTTGTTACATTTGTTCTGGCAAACGTTTTACGAAGCTACAAAAATTATTTATTGATTTCAAAAATGTAAAAAAATATGTCGATTATTTTAGCAAAAAATACGGATACTTTAGAAATAATACAGCTTTTAAAACGCTGTGCAATGGAATTACAAAAACAGGACATCTTCCAATGGAACGAGGAGTACCCATCCCTAGAAATAATAGAAAAAGACATCCAACTAAAACAAATGTACCTCCTAAAATCTGATGAAAAAATTATAGGAACTATTGTATTAAGTCCTCTAAAAGACGTCGAATACGATGCCATTCACTGGAAAAACAGCGATCACAAAGCAGTTTACATTCATCGCTTGGCCGTGGACCCACAACAGCAAAAAAAAGGCTATGCCCAACAATTAATGGATTTTGCAGAGAACCATGCAGCCACTCAGCAATACGATAGTATTCGCCTAGATACGTTCAGTCAAAACAAAAGAAATCAACAATTTTATAGTAAAAGAGGCTACCTACAAATGGGAGACATTTATTTACCAGCCCAAAGCAAGTTCCCTTTTTATTGCTTTGAAAAATTAATTTTTACCACTTCTAATGCGCGTTCTTAGCGACACCTATGTACAAAAAAACAAGCCTCAATTTTAAATCCATAAACAAGCTTGCCATTCCGGCAATTATTGCAGGAATAGCGGAACCTT
>NVRM01000102.1 GCA_002400885.1 Flavobacteriaceae bacterium | reverse complement strand
ACAGACGGTACTTTTCGATTCTTGATGTTTTTCTTCAGGAATCGCAGTGAAATAGGGGCTTTATTCTATCCGAATATTTTATTTAGGACGGGATTGATTAAACCCATACAGTTGATAGTCCTTTAAGCCGTCTACCTTAATATGAAATTCCTCCTGAAACAATTTCATCAATTCATTTAGTAATGATGAAAAAATTGCAGGGGTTAGCAACAATCCTCTTTTAATTGACTTATTCATAATTAATATTTAAGTATTCCTGAAAACTAGCAATAATTCCTGAAAAATAATATAGTAATAGGAATTATTTTATATCTCTATAAAAAATGAAATATTTGGAACCTACTAACAAATGACACAAATTATGAAAAAGAAAAAATTACTAGCACTCATTTCTTTGCTTGTTTTGCAAAGTATGGTCTTTGGCCAACAAGTAATTGAAGGAATTGTTATCGACGACAAGAAAGAACCTTTAATGGGAGTAACAATCATTGTCAGCTCCTCCAAAACAGGGACAACTACAGACATGTCTGGAAGGTTTGAAATTACGCTTCCTAAAAACGGAACGACGCTCGTCTTTTCCTACCTAGGGTTTGAAACTAAAAAAGTAGCCGTTACACGCAATACAACCACCATGGAAGTCGTCTTGATAGAATCGGCAGAAATGCTGACTAACGTTGTTATAAAGGGTTTCCCTACCATGACAGGAAGGGCTCGAAAAAGAAGGGAAAACATCCAAAATATTTCTGAAACAGTAACTGCCATTGGGAGTAAACAATTAGAAAGCCAAGGAGCAAGTCATATTGGTGATATCTTAGCTAAAATACCGAATGTTTCCTTTAATAATTATCAAGATGCAGGAAATTTCACGATAAATATTAGAGGAATCACCTCGGTTAGAAATGGAGAGGCTCCTGTAAGTATTGTAGTGGATGACATTCAATTACCAAATGCAGAACAATTACTAAGTGATTTTTATGACATCGAACAAATTGAGGTTTTGAAAGGTCCTCAAGGAACATTGTACGGTAGAAATGCTATTGGAGGTGCCATTAATTACACGACAAAACAACCCACAAACACCTTAAAAGGGAAAATTAAGACTTCCATGGCAACAGGGAATGATTTTAAAATACTAGGAGCTATTAGTGGTGGGATAATTCCAAATAAGCTATACGGATCTTTTGCTACATCTTATCGTAATTTTAAAGGCTACGAAAATAATAGAAATACTTTTTTAGATGCCTTGACAAATCATTCTAGAGAGCTTTCTTTTAGAGGACAGTTAATTGCAAAATTATCTCCGAGTGTTCGGGTTACCTTAAGGGGACAACATTCCAATATAGAAAATGGATCTTACCAATACATCCAAACACCAGACGATGGGAACGGGGCCAATTTTTTTGAAGGACGTCCACAATCCAATCTATTAGGAACCTCTGACTTAAAGACCACAGATGTGAGCTTAAAAGTTCAGTTTAAAACAAAAGTTGGTAGACTTTTATCGATATCCTCTTATGGAGCTGGTGAATATACAAGTCAAGGTGATTTAGATCATACTTCTGCAGACCTTCTTTATCAACGAGCATCTAGAGAATTTAATGCTTTTAATCAAGAGATTCGATTGGTTTCTAAAGAGTATGACAACTTTAATTTTGTGACAGGATTATTTTATCAAAATAAAGAAACCATCCCGTTTTTCCAGGCAGGTTTAGACGGAGGATTGGGTTTTAAAGGTACTTCTTTCCCTGCATCTATTTCCGAAAACACGAACAAGACGTATGCGGCATTTGGGCAGTCAAATTTAAAGCTTTCTGAAGCAGTCGAATTAACAACAGGATTGCGTTACGACATTGACAAAAGAAGTCAAAATGACTTAACAAACTCTGTAGAAAGAGCAGAAACCTTTACCCAGTTACAACCAAAAATTGGGCTTTCGTATAAAGCATCCAAAAGTACCTTACTGTACACCAATTATGCGGTAGGTTATAGAAGTGGTGGTTTTAATGCACCTAGAAGCACGGATGTTACGGTTAGTAACCCGAGTCAATTTGCAGAGAATTATGGTAAAGAGGTTACCAATAATATTGAATTTGGTATCAAAAACACCTTTATAAACAATCGTTTGATTGTGAATGCTGCTTTTTTCAGAACTTCATTTGAAAACGAACAAGTGTATGTGGTAGATTTAGGAACCGTTACTACAGGTATTTTTAACTTGGAAAAAGTAATCAATCAAGGAGTAGAAATAGAGGTAAAATATAGAGCGAGTAATTCTTTTGACATTGGTGTTAATTATGGTTTTATAGATTCTAAAATTAAGCAGGCCGATATTTCGATACATTTTGCACAAGAAAACGGAGATTTAGGAGGAAGTTGGGAAGGCAATACGGCTCCCTATGTGAGTGACAATACATTTACATTTTTTGGAGATTACCACATTAAAAACTTCAACCTATATGCCGATGTTAATATTCTTGGAAAATTCTACTGGCATCCTGATAATTTTGATGTACAAGATAGCTATAGTAAAGTTAATTTTAAAGCAAGTTATTTGTTTGGGGATGTAAATCTCGCTGTTTTTGGAAATAATATTTTCAGTACAGATTATAATAACGAATACTTTTCTAAAGAATTTTCTACCGCTCCAAAAGATTTAAGATTTCCTGGTGCACCCGCTGTTTTTGGTGTAGAACTTATGTATAAATTTTAAAGAGAATTTAATAAAAAAACTTTTAATTGGGTTCTGTATCACTTTTAACATTAACAGCACTGTTTTCATACAACTAGCGTCATACGAACCCAATTTTAATTAAAACAAAACTATGCGAGTAGCCACAGATATAGGAGGAACTTTYACCGACTTAGTAAGCCTGGAGTTTGATAAGGAAACCGGAAAAATTGCCARCATAAAAATTGCAAAAACCGATACTACCCCCTCTAATTTRGAAGAAGGTATTATRAACGCATTAGAKKTAGCGGAAATAAARCTTAAGGATATTGAATTTTTAGCACATGGAACCACYGCTGTAATAAATGCACTTACGGAACGTAAAGGCTCTAAAACTGCCTTAATAACCACCAAAGGRTTTAAGGACATCCTTGAAATAGCCCGTAGYAATAGACCTGATTTRTTTAATTATAATTTTGTAAAACAAGCCCCTTTTGTCCCKAGACATTTACGACTAGAAGTTACAGAACGTTTGTCATATACAGGAGAGGTTATACACCCTCTAGAACTTGGCGACCTAGAAAAAATAGCAGCCATATGCAAAGAAGAAAAAGTAGAAGCCATTGCTATCTGTTTACTGCACGCCTACAGAAACCCTATGCATGAAAAAAAGGTAGCTGAAAAAATAAAGCAGCTACTTCCAAACATCCCTGTAGTCTGCTCACATCATGTAAATAGAGAGTGGCGGGAATACGAACGTACTTCTTCCACAGTACTATCTGCCTATGTTTCTCCTACAACAAGGAGGTATTTGGACAATTTAAACGCGAAGTTAATTGAAAAAGGATTGAAAAAGTCACCTTTTATCATGCAATCTAATGGAGGAATTACCACCATAGAATCTGTAAAAGAAAATCCAATTATCCTTGTGGAATCTGGTCCTGCTAGTGGTATTATTGGAGGCGTTATGTTAGGAAAAGCTATTGGTAAACAAAACCTAATCATATTAGATATTGGTGGAACCACTGCCAAATGTTCTCTGGTAGAAAATGGTGCCATTAATATTACAACCAATTACAAAATAGAACAAAGTAGAACACAAGCTGGATACCCAATACAAACTCCTGTAATAGATATTGTAGAAATAGGAAATGGTGGTGGTAGTATTGCCTGGGTTGACGCTGGTAATAAAATTCACGTAGGCCCTCAAAGTGCAGGCGCCTACCCTGGACCTGCGTCTTATGGAAAAGGTGGCGAAAAGGTAACCTCTACCGATGCCAATTTATTATGTGGTCGCATACATCCTGATTTCTTTATGGGAGGCAAAATGAAACCCGATTTTAAAAGCATGGACCACGCCTTCCAAAAACTATCAAAAGAGCTATCCTTAACACCCTTAGAGCTTGCCAAAGGAGTCCTTAGTGTTGCAAACACCAACATGATTAATGCCTTAAAACTAATCTCTATAAATAGAGGATACGACCCAAGGGATTTTTCCTTAATGGTTACCGGTGGCGGAGGACCAATGCATGCCGCTTTTTTAATAGATGAATTAAAAATCCCTGAAATTATTGTTCCCCTAAACGCAGGCGTGTTTTCAGCATTGGGAATGTTAATGAGTGACCTTAGAAAAGACCAACTTAGAACCGATGTTAAACTATTAAACCCCGAAAACGTTTCCTATTTTAAAAATATCTATGAAGAAATGGAAGACGAAGCTATTGCTAGCTACTTAAAAGATGGATTTAAAAAAGAAGAGGTGATTTTCGAATATTATGCAGACATGAGGTATTTTGGACAGGAACATTATGTAAAAGTTCCTTTAAAAGAAAAACCATCCAATACAGCCATGCTAACCGAACTCATGGAAACTTTTAACGACTTGCATTTTAAAAAGTACACGTTTAAATTAGAAGCTTCCATAGAATGGGTTAATTTTCATATGGTGGCTAAAATAATTATAGACAAACCAGATTTCCCCAAACTAAAAGACATTAACATACCTCTAAAATCCGCAATATACGGTAAAGAAAAGGTGGATTTTGGAGCATTTGGTATTGCAGAAGCTACCATCTACCTCCGAGAAAAATTAAGTAAGAATACGCGCATCACATCACCGGCTATTATCGTAGAATCTTCTACAACTACTGTACTTCCACCTGGTTTTAACTTATTAGTTGATGATTGGGGTAACCTTATAATAACTAAGAAATAATGAATAAATTTACATTAGAAATCATACAAAACACCTTGGTAGCCATTGGAGACGAAATGTTTATTGCCTTGCAAAAAACAAGCATGAGTCCAATTATCTATGAATCCTTAGATTATGCCGTAGGCCTAACAGATGAACACGGTGTACTACTCGCTCAAGGAAATGGAGTGACTATGTTTTTAGCTTGCTTAGATGCTGTAGTGGTGAGTACGATAGAGAAATATGGGATTGAAGGGATTCAGGACGGTGATGTATTTATTGCAAATACACCCTATGCTGGAGGAGGTACCCACTTGTCAGATGTTTCTGTTATTATGCCAATTTTTTATGAGAGGCAGTTAGTCGCTTTTACTGTAAACAAAGCGCATTGGACCGAATTAGGAGGTACCTACCCTGGCTCTGTTTCTACAGTAGCTACAGAAATATACCAAGAAGGAATGCATTTTCCCTTTGTAAGAATCAAAAAGAAAGGAATTATAAACGAAGATATTATTGAAATTATAAAAGCCAATGTACGCCTACCAGAAAGTACTATTGGCGATCTATATGCAGGAATAGCTGCAGTTAATGTTGGTGCTTCTAGAGTGATAGACCTTATCAAAAAATACGGAATTAAAACCTTTAAAAAAGCGAAGGAAGACTTATTGGATTATGGAGAAAAAATGAGCTTAGAAGCACTAAAGTCCCTTCCCCCATTGGATTTAAGTGGTACTTCTGTTATTGAAGATGACGGTTCGGGAAATGGCCCTTTTCCTTTAAAGGTCAAGATCAAATCATCTCCCAATAAAATATGTATCGATTTTTCGGAATCTCACCCGCAACTAAAAGGCCCTTTAAACTTATCCTATCCAGGATTGGTGTCTGGAATTAGAAGCCTTTTTATTGCCATTACAACCTCCAATGTACCCGTAAACGGAGGTGCTTTTAGAGCTTTAGAGGTTATTTGCAAACCAGGAACACTGGTAAGTGCCCAATCGCCCGCCGCCTGTTCTATTTATTACGAAACAATGATTACAAGTATCGATCTTGTTTGGAGACTACTTTCGGAAGAAATTCCTGGTTTTTTACCCGCAGGACACTTCCGATCTATTTGTGCAACGTTTATTTCTGGTGTACATCCAAAGACAAATGAGTATTATATACAAGCCGAACCCTTAGCTGGAGGTTGGGGCGCTGCGTTTGATCATGATGGAAATAGAGGACAACTATCCTGTGGAAGCGGAGAGAGTTATAATATCCCTATAGAGATACGAGAAATGAAATACGGACTCTTGGTAGAGCAACTTACATTCCATAATAAAACGGGAGGCTACGGAGAATTTCAAGGCGGAAATGGTCAATTACTAGATTTTAGAATACTCTCCGAAGAAGCCCACCTTACAGCCGCATTTTTAGGCGCAAAGGTAAAAACATGGGGCGTACATGGCGGTACCGATGGAACCTACAATTATGTAGAAGTTATCCGTAAAGATGGGACGGTCGAAAAACACAGCCTCGTTACAAACTTACGTCTAGAAAAAGGAGATATTGTACGATGTATAACTGCAACTGGAGGAGGTTATGGAGACCCTAAAAACAGGTCCAAAGAAAAAATAGTAGCAGACATTAAAAACGGGTACATCACCGAGGCGCAAGCTAAAAAAGCATATGGACAAAACAGTTTATAGAAACAACTTACAGTTCTTATGATTAAAACTCCACGCCTTCTGTAAGATAAAACAAGGAGCAAAAAGTTAACCTAAGAACCTATGAACGAGTAAGATTAATGTGAGTTTTTTAAAAAAAACAAACTAGCTATTGAAACCTCTCTCTAAGTTCCTAACAAGCATATAAAACCAGGTAATCCTTACTGTTAGAAAGAGTAATTATGGCCAATAAGCTTCCTAATAATTCAAGAACATCCCACCAAAAACATATACCATGGAAATTTTTAAACTAAGGTATCCACAAAATAACGATGGGTATTTGATAGATTTACTACAAAAAAAATTAGATGACAACACGGAATTCAGAGTTGGAACTGTCTCTTTAAAAAAAGGAGAAATCCTAGCAAAAAAAACGTTCCCTTGGCAGGAAGTTAGTTTAATTATAAGCGGTAAATGTAGGGTCACCGATACTCAAGACAAGGAATATATTATGAATGCGAATGAGTTTATYTTYATAGAARAWAAAGAAATTAGAATGACCGAATGCTTAGAGGAGACCAAAATAATATTTTTYCTATATAGAAAAATTAAATAAAAAANCATCATGAACAAGAAAAGAGAAAACACAATGTCTGATAGACAACCCTGGTATGTGCCRGCTATAATTTTTGGRGGCTTAGAATTTTGTATTCCCGTWTTAATGYTAGGRGGTATWYTAGCWASTAATTTCTCCTTACTAAATGTAATTGCTATYYTAGTMGTAGGMTTGGTWRTRATACAATGGATAGGAAATACTATTGTWGGCTATATKGGTGCTAAAACAGGRTTAAAYGCTTCCGATTTRGCCTCCATAAGTTTRGGKAAAAAACAAAGTAARTTAATTGTAAGCTCCACCATCTTGTTCATCACACTTGGCTGGTGGGCCATACAAACAGCAGTCGCTACAGATGCACTTTCTTCTCTTTTATCTATTAGTAAAGCGTCTAATTTTATTACCTATTGTTCCATTACTACAGTTATTGGAGTACTATTCGCCTTGCCTTCTATCATAGGGTTTTCTTCCATGAAATGGGTTGATTATATTGCCATTCCTGCAGGAATAATTTTGGTAGTCGTCGCTATTTATCTATCCTTAGAAAACATAGGGATTGAAAAGATTTTGTCCTGGGATCCACCTTCTGACATGTCTTTTCTTGAAGCGGTAAATTTGGTGATCGGTATTAATGTGGTTCAATGGTTATTTGCCGCAGATTATACCCGTTTGGCAAGACCTGTATGGAGAGATCATATTTTAATTCCTTTAGGTATTGTTGCAATTGGTTTTCCACTATTTATAGTGGGAGCTATTATGTCTATCGGTATTGGGAGTTCAGATATCATTACTATTATGGAAAATTTAGGCTTCCCATCATGGGGCTTTATAGTATTATGGTTGGCTACATGGACTAGTCAAATGGTTAATAATTATTCAGGAGGATTGGTCGTAGGAAGTATCTTAAATAAAGGAGGCGAAAAAGCCCGAAAACGATCTACACTCCTATTTTCATTGATTGGAATTGTCATAGCAATCGCTGGAATTATGGATTATTTTATCCATTTTCTAAATCTATTGTCGCTGTTAGTACCCGCCATTGTAGGTGTAATTGTAGTGCATCACTTTAAAAACAAGGAATATGTAATGCTTAAAAACAACCATTGGAATGTACATGCCACCATTGCCATCGCTGTAGGGGTACTTATTGGATACATCACTCAGTACCAGTATCATTTTGGAATCCCTGCCTTACAATCCTTGTTTGTCTCTTCTGTCTTCTATTTCGTATTGTCTCAATTCAGTAAAAAATATATTTAATTTGTTTGAATTGAATTATAAATGGCTCCCAGTTGTTTGGGAGTTCGTTTAT
>NVRM01000101.1 GCA_002400885.1 Flavobacteriaceae bacterium | reverse complement strand
TTGTTAGTATCACCAAGTTAGGTGAAATCAACAACAATACAACTCATTGACTATTAAAGTTTTATGGCGTTTTTTAATGGAAACATGCGGATTTGAGGTTTTATCGTGTGTCGTCAACGAGTAAGCCATACAGCCACTAAGTGTAATGGTTAAGTAGTCTTTTTATGCAGCAATTAAAACAATAAAACCACAGCAGGAATGTTGTGGTTTTTTACATACTGGATACACATACATTTTTGGCCGCCTTATCATTTCTAAAAAGGTGAGTAATACTAGAAGGATGAACTCCTTTAATAAAATCTGTTATTTTGCAGAAACAAATTTCAGAAACAAACGAGAGCAATTTGGTATTCTGCTCAGAGACCGTTTGCATCATTTCTACATTATAGGACGTACAGGAACAGGAAAGACCAATTTGTTAAAAGTAAAAATAGCACAAGATATACAAGCAGGCAGAAGGCTGTGCTTGATGGATGTACATGGAGATTTGGTGGCTGAGATTTTAAAGGACATACCAAAAAACAGGATAAAAGACATTGTGTATTTAGATGCTCCCAATCCTAATCTACAACTTGGATACAACCCTTTACGAAAAGTGAGTTATGAAAAACGAGCATTGGTTACCGCTAATATTTTGGAAATATTCCAACGCTTGTGGGGAAGCCAAGGATGGGGAGTAAAACTTTCGCATATTTTAAGAAATGTATTGTTGAGTTTGTTAGACCAACCACAAACGTCTTTTTCTGATATTCTTAAAATCCTTCATAACAAAGAGTTCAGAAATAACTGTCTGCCAAACATTATCAATCCCGATGTCAGAAGATTTTGGGAACAGGAATTCAAGAATTATGGAAAGACAGATTTAATCCCTATCTATAACAAACTCGGTGCTATACTCTCCTATCCAGCGGTAAAGAGAGTCTTGGTAGAGAACAAAAAGCAAATCTCACTACGGCAGATTATGGATAATAATAAAATACTGCTCGTTAATATTTCCAAAGGGGCATTGGGAAGTGAAGCCTCTTATGTTTTAGGTTCGTTATTACTCACTTCATTGGCGTCAGCATCTTTTAGTCGGATAGATACACCTGAAGAAAAACGACCGTATTTCTTTATTTATCTAGACGAATTCCAGAGCTACACCAACCTTACCATGGTAGAAATGTTAGCCGAATTACGCAAGTTCAAAATCGGAATTATTATGTCCCATCAGTATAGTTCGCAGCTAAATCCTAAAATTTTGGATGCTGTGTTAGGGAACGTGGGAAGTATTGTCTGTTTCAGGTTAGGACAAGCCGATGCAAGAATTATGGAACGAGAATTTGCTCCAGTATTTACGGCCTCGGATTTTGTAAACCTCCCAAACTACGAAATCTATTTAAAACTGATGATAAATGGGAAGCCCTCACAAGCGTTTTCAGCAACTACCCTCCTACCTTCTGAGATAAAATGAAAACAAAACATATTTGTTGGTCTACCACCTAAATTTTAGGAGGTTCATAATGGAACTAAATACGAACCTTTAATTCCATATTATGAAAACAAATCTCCCATCTCCATATCTATTGAGAAGCTATGAAGTGATGCTTCATTACAAACGTCCATTGTTTCTATCAATGCTTTCAATCTCTTCCGCAAAGCAAGCAATTGTTATTATTCGAAAGAGTATAGATACCGCTCAACTGGATTTAAAAGAATTCTTTTGGGTATTACTTCTAAGCAATGCCAACCGACTGATTGCGATTGCAGAAGTCGGAAAAGGAACCACGCAGAGTGTGGTGGTAAATACCAAAGAAATATTTCAACTTGCATTGAAAACAAATGCAAGCGCCATCATTTTATGCCATAACCATCCGAGTGGTTTGCTAAAAGCATCTGATAAAGATATTCAGCAAACAAAAAAACTTCAGAAGATGGCAAAGATTTTAGAAATCACGGTACTCGACCATCTTATTATTACTTCAGAGTCTTTTCTGTCTTTTGCAGAAGAGGGAATTCTCTAACTATTATTCGCCTTAGTATTTACCTTCCTATGCCTAAAACACCCATTACTTATTACGGTGGAAAAATCAACATGCTCAAAGAAATTCTTCCAAAAATTCCATCTCACCGAATCTATACCGAAGCATTTTTCGGAGGTGGTGCCGTCTTCTTTGCAAAAGAACCCGTAGAGTCAGAAGTGATTAATGACACCAACAACATGGTTGTTAATTTCTATGAAATAGTAAAGACAGATTTTGACGCATTAAAAACTAAAATTGAAGCCACGCTATTTTCACGAGCAAGCTACACCGTTGCTATTGTAGTATCCCCCATAATTGAGAGAGTTTGAGAAGAGAAAAATAATTCTTAACTTAAAACTGAAATTATGAGAGGAAAACGATTTAAACCAGAACAGATTAGCACTATTTTACATTCCATAGTGGACACTCCTCTTTGGAGAGTACGCAAATATATACCCACATTGTTAAAACCATTTCAGATGAGAATCCCTAATACAAAAGCAACAATAAAATACCATGAAAAATTATGAAAATTTTCTTTTTGAACAGGACTATTCCAAAGGAACGGTAAAATCGTATCTGCGTACCCAAGAGCTTTTTGCCAAATGGTACGAAAGTAAAAACTATGATTGCGAGACGATAGAATACAAATCCTGTTTGGAATATGTTAAGAAATTACAGAAACCAAGAAAAGGAAAAGTACTCTCCAAGAAAACAGTTAAACATCAAGTTGGAGCCTTAAAAATATTTTTCAATTATCTCATCAATGAAAATTACCGAGGAGATAACCCGATGGAAAGTATTAATATCCGAGGAGTCAAACGAACATTAAACCATAACCTTTTAGAGTTTGATGAATTAGAAGACCTTTATTATAGTTATCCAATAAACAATATTACTTTTCCATATTGTCCGGCTGTTGCTTCACGAAACAAAGTGGTGACTGGTTTTATGGTATACCAGGGGATGAATGCCACGGCACTAAAGAGTTTGAAATACGAACATCTAAATATTGATAAAGGAACAATCTACATTCCAAGTACACGAACCACCAATAGCAGGGAACTACAACTCAGCTCGCAACAAATTGCGCCTCTGCTTCGCTATTTAGAGAAAGACAGGGAAATACTCCAGGAGAAGATTGAATGCTACACGGAGGACTTATTTCCACTCTCAAGTGATAAGTTCTACATAGTCCATAAGGGCTTCTGTGCTTACGTATTGGCTGAGTCGCTACAATATCCGAGAAGTTCAATATATGGCAGGACATCGCTATATGTCCTCTACAGAACGTTATCTACAAGACGACTTAGAAAACCTTCATGAAATGATTGAGAGTTTTCATCCTATTGGTTGATTGTCCCTTCTCGAATACGGGAAACTTCAAAGTCATTTGCGAGCTATTTCTTATATTTCCTTAAATCCGTAAAGAAAACACTTGATTTTATAATGACACTAGAACTTTAATGCTATGCAAGCATATTCTTTCATTTTTACTTTTTTTAGTGATTGATAACTTTTCGAAAAAAACTCGTAAGCCCTGCAGTTATTAAGTTTGTAGTATTGTTAACAAAAAACACTAACGGATTTAAGATGAATTGATAACTATTTTACATATATTACTCATTCAAATAAATTTTCATGATACGAGAAATTTTTTTTTTAACAATGTTTTTAGTTGCTGTAACAACTATGGCACAGGAATTTACACCAATGAAGTCTCCTGATGTCAAAGCTTTTTTAAATGCAAATTACTTACCAGTGAATGAGTCTACTGGAAAAATAGATATTACAATTCCAATATATAAAATAGATTTAGATGGTTTGCCTATTCCTATTTCGTTATCTTATGATACTGGTGGTGTAAAAGTAAACTCTTCAGCATCGAAAGTAGGGTTGAATTGGAATTTAAATGCAGGAGGATTTGTATCAAAAGAAATTAAAGGTGTCAGTGATATAGATAGGTCTTTAATATTATCTGATGCGAATGG
This sequence comes from Flavobacteriaceae bacterium, assembly GCA_002400885.1. GTDB lineage: Bacteria > Bacteroidota > Bacteroidia > Flavobacteriales > Flavobacteriaceae. The sequence goes on along the minus strand of NVRM01000101.1, from coordinate 4,670 downwards.
CCCTGGGCATATTTATACTAATTATGGTTATTTAAGACATTTATTAACTTGGAGTTACAACCCCGATAAACTTAATAATCATATTGCTCAACCTTATAGAGATACCCAACCTGATTTATTTCATGTAATGGCACCGGGTTTATATACAAAATTTACGCATAAATCTAATGGAGAACCTTTCGAGTTAGATAAATCTGAAACTATTATCAAAAGCCCATTCAATGACGACTCATATTTGCATAATTTATATTATAGACATCAGTTAAAACCGGGTTTTTCTTTTAAATTAACTCCAAGAAATGGATTTGAGTATTCTTTTAATGAAGTAGAGTTTAATGCTCAATCACCAATGTTACATGGTAATACTGCTATTCATGGAACATTTTATGATTCTGAAGGGTCCCCAATTAATTTTTGGAATTATAATGTAATTCCTAATGGTCTAGTTGAGAGTCCTTTATCCTTAGATACAACAGAAAAAGAAATAGAAGATGGTTTCTTTAGTTATGGAATTTATTTCACAGATAAAGGATTTGTGTCAGATTTATTTCCTACAGTCCATCTTTCATCTATCAAGAGTCCAATAAGTAAAAGAAAAGTGACCTTTCATTATTCAAATAATTACATCATAGATAGTGATAGAAGAGTCGAAAGAAACTATCAAGAAAAGATCAAAGTAGGACAAATTAATTTTGAGCATGATTTTACAAGAGAAAAAATTCTTGATAAAATTATTTTTCCTGAAGGACAAATTGATTTTTATTATGATTCTAATCGCATAGATGTTAGAGGTGGCAAAATTTTAAAAAAAATAGAAATACGAAATAAAAAAGGATTATTCATCAAAGGTGTTGTTTTTGAACAAGATTATTTTTCATCTCTAGAGAATTGTAATGAAAACCATTGTAAGCGTTTACGATTGAATGCTATTAAAATTATTAACAAAGATGATAAAACAATACAAGGATATACTTTTAATTACAATTCTACAAAACTACCTAAACGTTTTTCTGTTGAGCAAGATTATACGGGGTATTATAATGGTCAAAGTGGTTTTTCAGAAGAATCTTATATACCTAAAATATATTTTAAGGCTAACCAAGGGAAAAAATCTTATCTTCCTTTTTTTTGTAAGGGTTATAATTTAATTACAGGTAACGCTGATAAGTTGCCTAACTTAACGTATTCAAAATCAGCAATATTGGAAAAAATAACATACCCGACAGGTGGCTATTCAACATTCGATTACGAATTACATTCTTTCATGTATTTAAATGAAACAAAGCAAAGTGGTGGTTTAAGAGTGAAGTCTCAATTTAATTACGATTCAAATAATATTCTTGAGAAAAAAGTATCATACGATTATGTACTTGACGACGGAACTACCTCTGGCTCTATTAGTAATTTACCTGTTTTCTACAGTGTCAACTACTCGTTCGGAGCTGCAACAGAGAGGGTTAGGCAGGTTTCTAACACGAAACTTCAATTAACTAAAAATTCCTATGTGAATTATTCTAGAATAAAAATTATTGAACAGGATAACGGATATATAATTAATAAATATTCAAGTTTTAAAAATTTCCCTAATGATTTTCCTTCCTCATACACTCTGTATAATCATATTTATTTTATGAATAAATTCAATAGATTCTTAATGGATTTCGATAATGGTCTTTTTCCGCAAATTTATAGAGACTATTCTATAAAAAGAGGTGAATTAGTCTCTTCAAGTATATACAACCAACAAAACGTTTTACTTAAAAAAATAACAAATGAATTTAGTTATAAGATGTACGATTCTTTTACTTTAAGTGAGAATGTGATTTTTGAGCATTCAAACTTTAAGTATACTAGAGGGGATAATGCTGCGTATGCAAAATTTGATGTTAATTTAGTTTCTGAAGGTAATAACTTAATAAAAACTACGGCTAAAAATTATACCTCTAATGGTATTATATCAAATGAAAAAACATATACATATCATTCAAGTAAACCTTTTTTAAAAGAAACACAAAACACATTTAGTGATGAGGATGTAATAAAAGAAAAATATTCTTATCCTTTTGATAGTGATGTTTCATCTATGCCATATATTTCAAATCTAAGAGCTTTGAATATACTTCCCACCATAAAAACCATGGTTTTGAAAAATAATTTGGTTTTGAAAACGTCTGTAACAGAATATGGAAATTACGGAAGTAACAAAATATTACCAAAAAAAACAAAAATATCTAAGGGTACTAATTCGCTGGATACTGAAACTGAATTTCATCGATATGATAAGAGAGGTAACCTTGTAGAGTATTCAAGAAAAGATGGAACACATATAACGGTCCTATGGGGAAATAATTATCAATCAAAAATCGCTGAAATTGCGGGAAAATCTTATAAAGAAGTATTAGCTGCATTAAAGATAAGTAATATAGACATTTTACAAAATATTTCAGATGATGAACTAAGAACTATACTAAATAATCTTCGAAATAATCTGCCAAATGCTCAGGTTTATAGTTACATCCATACTCTTTTAGTAGGTGTTAATGAAATAACAAAACCAAATGGGAGTAAAAATTCTTATATATATGACTCATTTAATAGGTTAGAATTTATTAAAGATGATACCAATAATGTTTTAAGGAAATACACTTACAATTATAAATTAAAACCTAATGTAGAAAATATTTCACAAGAAAATTTGTCATTAGAAATTATTAAAAAACCAACAGATTTTTATGTTCCAATAAATAGTACTTTAAATCATAGTACTTTGCTTTTTGCAAATGTAACTGGAGGGAAAGGCGATTATACCTATCAATGGACACCCATTTCTTCTTCTACTGTATTAAGTACATCATATAATTATAAAGTTTCAATTCCATGTAATAATTCTACTTCTCTAAAAATTAAAATAACAGACAGTAATAATGACCTAATAACCAAAAATGTAATCGTAAATGCTGCTAAATGTGGAGAACCTTTTTATGTAGGGCAAATAGAAGGCTCTTCTGCTGTTAATAATCAAAATAATTTTTGGATTAATGCAGAAGGAGGCTCTTATAATTATACTTACGTATGGTTTATATCAGCAGATCCTACTATTCTTGATTCTTGGAGTTACGATAATCATTACCCTAAACATTCATCTTTATTAAAAAATACATCTGGAAATTCTATAACCGTAAGTTTAGGCGTAAAAGTAACAGATGAGGAAAGTGGTTACTATGTAATTAGAACTAAATCTGTTGTAATTACTCCAGAGTTTGAAATTAATTCTTGCTTTATAGCTGGGACGAAAATTACTATGTCAAAGGGAGATGAAAAAAACATTGAAGATGTTATTATTGGAGATAAAGTTTTAACATATAATACTAGCACAAAAACAGTAGAAATTGGAGAAGTTAAAAATGTTGTAACTCCAAAACATACAAATTTCGTTGTTTTTAAATTTGAAAATGGGATTGAAAGTACAAATACTTTAGATCATCCATATTATGTAAAAGGTAAAGGATGGTCGTCTTACGATCCAGAAATGACACAAATTAAGTATGGATTAAAAGTAAATAAAATTGAAGTTGAAGATTTTGTTTTGCTATATAGTAAAAAAACTAAAAGTGTCAGAGAGCTAAAACTCATTAACCAAAAATTAATTTTTAAAAGCCAAAAGACTTATAATTTAGAGAAAGTTGGCAAGAATCACAACTTTTTCGCAAATGGAATTTTAGTTCATAATAAGTCTTCATTTGATGGGGATAATTGTTATAGAAAGTAATTTACAATTTTTTTAATCATCTTTTCAAGATGAAGAAATAAATTCAAATAAACCCACGTAAATCTTGATTTTTTTTTACTGCTTTTAAAGCAAGGTCGTGTTTGGAGATATAGTAAACAAAAAGGATTGGACATTTTGAGGGTAAGTTACAGCTATCCGCTTTTCATGATGAAATTAATGACAAATAGGATTTAATATTAATTTGGACAAGCTAATTATTTTGGCACTATTTTTTAAGCTACATTCTTATTAATTTTCTTCATTAATTCTAACTCCATTTCGACTGGTGATTTGTAACCTAAAGAGGAATGAAGCCTTTTGTAATTATACCATTTAATATAGTTATCTATAACTTGGTAGGCATCTAAAAAGTACTTAAAAATATATCTATTTGTGCATTCGTATTTTATTGTTTTGAAAAAACTTTCAGCTACGGCATTATCCCAACAGTTTCCTTTTCTACTCATGCTTTGAGTAATTTTGTTGCTAGACTTTAATACATTTACCATTTTATTAGAGGCATATTGAACACCTCTATCTGAATGGAAAATATGGTTGCGAGTTATGGTTCTATATTTTCTAGCCAGCAACCAGGCTTTATGCACTGTATTTTCAGTACTCATATCTTCGGTTAATACCCATGACACTATTTTTCTGTCGGCCAAATCTAAAATAGTTGTTAAGTAGTTCCAATCACTACCTACTTTAATATACGTAATGTCGGAGACCCACTTCTCTCCCAACTGCGCACTAGTGAAATCCCTATTTAATACGTTTTCCGCCAAAGGAAATATATGATTAGAGTCAGTTGTACAAACTCTAAACTTCTTACTCAAGACACTTCTTAAGCCTAATTCCTTCATGAGTAAAGCTATATAAGACCTGGAATAAAAGACACCTT
>NVRM01000100.1 GCA_002400885.1 Flavobacteriaceae bacterium | reverse complement strand
TCTCTATTTTTATCCATAAGAATTAATACTAATCAATTAATTGATGTACAGTTACTTACACATGTTATTGTATGCGGTTTTTGATTTTCATTTAATCAGTTCACTCTTTTGTCTGAATAATTCTGTTCATTGAATGATTCTCTAATTTGGAGAAAATCATACGGAATATATTTGTTTTCGGTATCTACAATTTTTACAATACGACTTTCTCCATAACTCAATAGAGTCATTTTTTCAGAACTCTTAAACTAATAAAATCTACTCACGTCTAAACCTTTTCTCATTTTTTTGTCCAAAGTGGGTATTGTCAATAATTATTTTTTTTCCTTTAAAACCAGCAGGAAGAAATAAGTCAACTTTTTGAATGTCCGAAAAATAATAAGATATTGAACTAACTGTTTTGAAAATTGGAAAAAACAAAATCAATGGTGATAATATCCATGATAATTTATGTTTGAGTTTTAAAGTCCCGAAGAAAAATATAATAATTCCAATAATATAAATCGGTAGTCCTATTCTAAATCCCAAAATTAATATTGCTATTCCAATTTTATCAAATTTGTTCATTTCTCATATTGTGTGAGCGCATGTATCACTAGTTGCGTTTAAAAATACAAAAACTTTTGGGATTGCCAAGAATTGTGTTTTTTAATTTACACTCCTTTAATCTTTTAACAGAGGTTTTAAAAAAAAAGAAAGGTCTTTATAGAGCAGCGGAACCATTGGGTAAAATACAGGTAACAATTAGGCTATTACACGGTGTTGCAATAAACACCTCCGGTGTAACTACCCTGTGAACCTTTACCTTCTGCATTATCCGTTTAAAATCAGAACAACATAAAAAACACAGAAGAAAACGGCCTTAGCGTAACAGTAGTAAAAAAGAAGTTGCAAACTAGGTTTACAGTTATCAAAACCAAAATGAATCCCTCAAATTATTAAAAATGTACACGGAACTGTTTTAAAAACTGTTGGTTTTAATTACCTGGTGCTCCCTGTAACAAGACAATAAAATTATTGGAGTCCCACTGCCCTACTAATTTTAATCGCTAGGTATTGGCAATAGTTGTATTAATCTGCCAATTGAGTAATTGTTATTCCGTCAAAATAATTACCTGCTTGAAGTCCAATAATAAATGTTCTTTCGGAACCAGTAGTATTTTCAGATAATTGGATAAAGATTTCTTTTGCGCTTAGCCTTACTAAAGTGAAATTTGGTTCTGTAATTGTGAAATTATCAGATGTAGTATCGATATTACTTAAATCAAACGTTTCACCGTCTTTGAAAAATATACCTGAAATCCACCACGAACCTCCTTCTGTTGTAATAACTGCAGAATTTTCAAGTTTGTCAAACTGAAATTCTTTTTGAGATAGTTTGATATTATCATCCCAACCTCCGTCTTTACTGTCTGAACAGCATACGTTTAATAATAGTATTAGAAGTAAAATTATATTTTTATACATAATTATTATTTTAAAAAAAATGGTTTTAATTACCTAGTGTCCCCTGCAACAAGACGATAAAATTAGTGGGGTCTCACGGCCCCACATAATTTTAATCCCTAGGTATTTTCTCGTTGTTGCCAAAAAGTTGTTTGATACTTTTTATTCCGATATTTAGTGTTTTCCAATACCTGTTTATTTCCCATTTGAATACTTTTACTTATTTCAAAAAGAAACTCAACGTTCGGTAAACAATCGTTCACTAGTACAATAACAAAAGCCATTACACTAGATAAACATGAAATTTCAACATCATTTTCTAAACATTTGTACTAAAGACAATTCCGCCTTTAATATGTTGTTTTTCAACTAGTACAATTTATTCAGCGTACATTTTGTCAATCAGTTCTTTATATTTTTTCTGAATTACTTTTCGTTTAAGTTTTAAAGTTGCTGTAATTTCACCAGCTTCGATACTAAACTCTTTCGGTAGCAATGTGAATTTTTTAATTTGCTCAAACTTAGAAAATTCTTTTTGTAATTCTTCAAAACGGCTTTCAAACAAATCCTTTATCTGATTATTATTGATCAGTTCTTCAATATCCTTAAAGCCAATCTTATGTTCTTCTGCGTATTTTATAATATTTTCAAAGCTAGGAACAGCCAAAGCCGTCACATATTTCTGCTGATCTCCAATGACTGCAATTTGCTCAATAAATGAGTCTCCTACCAAAGCCATTTCCAATTTCTGTGGCGCAATATATTTCCCTCCAGAAGTTTTCATTAAATCTTTAATTCTATCGGTAATTACTAAGTTTCCATAGGCATCCATTTTACCCGCATCACCTGTTTTAAACCAACCATTTTCAAAGACTTCCGCCGTTTCTTTCGGTTTTTTATAGTAACCGCGCATTACACCAGGTCCCTTTACTAAAATCTCGTCATTGTCTCCAATTTTTATATCGGTACCCTGAATAGGTTTTCCTGCTGAATTAAATTCGAAATGAGTTTCTCCAAATAATGAAACTGTTGCTGTAGTTTCGGTTAAACCGTAACCACATTTAATATTTAAACCAAATGAATGAAAAAACGAAACCATATCCTCCGCCAAAGGAGCACCTCCGCATGGCATAAATTTTATACGCCCTCCAAAAACTTCTCTAAGCTTGCTCAAAACTAACTTATCGGCTATTATAAACTTCAATTTTATTAGAAAAGGCACCTCTTTACCAAGACGCTTATACTTGTTATTATATGCATTTCCAATACCTAAAGCCCAACTTGCTAATTTCATTTTAGCGGGTGAGGCTTCTTTTCTTTTGTCTTGAATTGCAGAAAATATCTTTTCAAAAATACGTGGAACAGTACACATTAAAGTCGGTTTTACCTCTTTTAAAACGTCTGCAATTTCTTTTGGATTTTGATTAAAATATACTTGAATTCCGTACTGAATACAGAAAAACACCCAACTACGTTCGTAAATATGACTTAGTGGTAAAAAGCTTAACGAAACATCATTTTCATTAATATCTAATTCGTCTTCGTGGGCTTTTAATGAAGCTGCAAAATTGTTATGATCTAACATAACACCTTTTGGCTCTCCTGTTGTTCCTGAAGTGTAAATAATACTTGCTAGATCTTCTAATTGATGCTCATTATGGCGTTTTTCCAATTCGATTTCAATATGTTCTGGAAATTCTGCATTGATAAAATCAGTAAAATGAACGGCATTATTGTGATTTCTAAGGTCAACAGTACTGGTTAAAGCAATAATTAATTTTAAGTATTTATTGTCTTTATAAATTTCTTCGGCTTTATCAAACTCTACTTGATCGCCTACAAACAACACACTTATTTCAGCATCGTCTATTATATATGTTGTCTCTTTTGTTGAATTAGTTGCATAAATTGGAACCGTAACCCCTCTCACTCCCATAATTCCAATATCCGCTATTATCCATTCGGTCATGTTTTGAGCAAATATTCCTATGTTGTCTTGCTCTTTTATTCCATAATGAATTAAGGCTTTTGAAACATTTTGAATTTGTTCAAAGAAATTATCCCAAGAGATTCCAATCCATTCTTTTGAAGTTACATCTTTATAAAAGATGGCTTCTTTGGTTGTAAATCGTTTTGTATTATCTTTTATTACCTCTATTAAATGCTTATAACTCATAATTGGTGTTTCGATTATTAATTTCAAATCTTTTTACACAGCCTTCAAATTTACAAATAAATAGTCTGTAAAAACAGATTAGAGTGTTTTGATTATTCCAATTGATTTAGAAGTTAGATATTTTACAAAACAGTTGATTGGAACACGGTCTTTATTAAGGTTTTACACTTTCACTTCACTTCTAAAAGGATATTTATTTGTAGTTTTTTTGTTTTGATCAGAAAAAACGAGTAGTGCTTGACTGCCATCTTCTTGAACAAATGGAACCTCGAAATTTATGCCCCAAATACAAGAAAGACAGCATGGTGCTTATGGAAATTAAACCGAGAGCACGTGCGATACCAAAGGCATTAATTACTTGCGAAAAGACACTAAAATAAGGGATTCATTGATTCCTGTTTACCATTTACGAACGGCCAAAACATGTTCCTAAATAAAGGGAAGAGGTACTTTTCTTAAACTATGAGAAATAAAGACATAATTACCCTAACAATCTAAAATACCTAAAACGAGTGTTTTAATCAATGAGAATTGTGGTCAAACCAAAAAGGACTGTCTTCAAAATATTAAAAACACATACCTAACTGTTTCAAAAACTGTAGGTTGTAATCAGCCAGCGTTCCCTGCAACAAGGCGATAAAATTAGTGGAGTCCCACGGTCCTACATAATTTTAATCGCTAAGTTGTTTTATAGTCACTCGCTTTGTTCTGCTAAACTCTAACAGTATTTCCCCTTAATCTAATGAGCTTTTTTCCGACTATTTAAATTCTTAATCATTTTTAAAGCTACATCTTTAGAGGATAAATAATTTTGACCAGTTATTAAATTTCCTTGTACTTCTACGTGTGAAACATTTCTTTTTGAAAATTTAAAAACACCACCTCTTTCTTCTAAAGTCTGTTGAATTAAAAATGGAAAATGTTTAAAATATTCTGCTTCTTTATTTTCAAAAGAATCTGGATATCCGTTAACTACTTTATTCTTATAAAGATAGTTTCCATCTTTAGTTTTTAGATTGACAATTCCTGCTGTTCCGTGACATACGGAAGATATTATTCCATTATACTTTTCGTAAATCGTCATTGATATTTTTTGAATATCTTTATTTTCAGGCACTCCATACATTGCGCTTCCTCCACCAATGTAATGAACAGCTTTATAGTTCTTAGCGACTATCTCTTTTGGTTTTTTTGTGTTTTTTAACGCAAACATAAAATCTGGGTTGTATAGAAAATTCATTTGTAAGGAATCAGATGTATTGATATAAGCTAGAGGAATACTACCTCCTTTTGGACTAACGAAATCTACTGTAAAACCTGCCTTTTTAAATGTGTCATATGCATTAACTATTTCAGAGAAACTATTGCCTGTTGGAATATCAGATTTTCCATAGAATGATGCGTTTGATACTATAAATAATATTTTATCTCCTTTTTGATTGCTTTCTTCATTGCTGGCGGATTTACTAATAATTTTCCATTCATTTTTGATTTTTTTTAAAAGAAATAAATCAATGTACCTTTTATTTATCTCTGGAATAATTATTTCTGCTTTCGCAGTAGCGATATTTTTAAAGTTGTCGATTGATATAATATTTCCAATTCTTCCAGTAAACTCTCCTTCTTTTTTATTTTTATACCAGCTTGTGTATTTTTGAATTGGAACAATCCATAGTTCTTTATCTTTATTTTCTAAATAGAGATAGGCATCAGAATAGAAAGCTTTTTCAATAAGTTGGGGTTGGTTATAAGAAGTCCCATTTATATAATTTAATATTGCATTCCTAATCTGGAATTGTTCAATTTGTGCAACCATGGAAGTGCTTAACATTAGAAATCCGATTGATAAAAGAAAATGTTTCATAAGTATTATTGTTAATTAATTAAGATCAACAATTTTACTTATAATATCCTTTGAAATCACTACAGAATTATACCATAAGACTCCTAAAGTATAAATCAGGAATTTTAAAACACACACTACTGATTCATGTATTTACTTGGAGTAGTACCGGTTACCTTCTTAAATACGGTATAAAAAGTACTGTTTGAGTTAAAACCGCATTTTTCGGCAATAATTTCAATTTTTAGATTAGTGTTCGCTTTTAAAAGATGTTTAGCTTCTTCTATTCTGTATTCATTAATAAATTGAGAAAAGCTTTTGTTTAAATTATTGTTTAATAATTGGGATAATAACTGTGGTCGAACATTTAACTTTTTGGCGAATATGGATAAGGTCAGATTAGGATTTTTAAATAATTTTTCATTACTTAAAATAGATTCAATTTTTTCCAACAGTTGGTTTACCTCACTTTTCTCTATCTGAATATTGGCGTATTTCTCTTTTTTAATCAAAACAATAAAGTCTTTTCTTCTTTTATAAAAAAGTAGTAATCCAGATAAATAAAAAACAAAAGAGAATGAAAAGGCTCCTAAAATATAGGATGTGTACGTTGACGTATAGTAAGCTATCCAAATTATAAACACGCCAAAAAAAACACTGAAAATCCAAACTTCATCATACTTTAGTTTCTCTTTTGGAGCTAGCAATTTCCTTAATTTATTTTTCAGTAAGAATGCAGATGCAAGAATATATACGAACCATTGATAATTAATGATTTTGATAAAGTAATTTCTCCAAAGTTCTATATTATTTTGATATGGATATAATAAGCCAACACCAAAAACTAGTATTAATAAGAAAGACATTTGAAAATAAAAGGGCTTATTTGATTCCTTTAAATTCGAAATTTTAGACTTAATAAAAAAAAATAAAAATGGTCCAATAAAAAAACAAGCAGACAAACCAATTTGTAGGTAGACTTTAGATAGTTCAGGGTTAAAAAAAAAGAATAGAGATTTCCAAACACGAATACTTAAAACAGCTAATAATGCTCCTAAAAAATAATTAGATTTATTTATCGGTTTTGCAAAAAACAAGAAATAGAAGCTTAATACTATACTATTAAAAGCCCCCAAAGCACTAAAGAAAAATATTAATTTATTGTCTAAATTCAATTCGTTTTGGTGTTTTTACTTGTGACTAATGGGTGATATATGGTTTGTTGCCTTGATTAAGCACCTAAATATAGTAAATAAAACCCGAATAGAAAATCCGTGAAGATTTTCGTAAGTAAGCTAGCACTAGCAACAAATCATACACTTTACTGCACTAAACAGCTTAGGTGTGGCTTACGTCGCGAACTATTAACTTTTGTGTTATTCATTTAAAATTAGAACAATATGAAAAACACAGAAGAAAACAGCTCTAGTGCAACAGAAGTAAAGCTAGAAAAAAAGAAGCAGTAAACTTGGTTCGTATTTACAAGAATCGAATAATCGTTGCTAATATATCCGACCAGACCATTCGGAACTATCTACGTGGGAATGTCAAATTAGAGGGATTTCTTGATAAAGCCCCTAAAGAATTAGAGCTAGATAAGGTGATGTGTTTTTTAGTTTTTTTGGAAGATGACAAGGGGTTGAATCAGAAAAAAGGCTGTGGTCAAACCATAAAGCACAGTCTTCAAATTATTGAAAACACACACCGAGCTATTTTAAATACTGGCGCTTGTAATCAGCCAGCGCTCCCTGCAACAAGACGATAAAATTACTGGGCCCAATGGACCCACGTAATTTTAATCGCTAGGTATTTTTATATCCTTGCTTTTCTTTTTTGGATGATATCATTAATTGCATCCCATAGGCCAATTCTCATCTCCAATGATTGTTTTGCAACTGCAAGTGTCTCATTCCATTTTTCATCATCATTACCACAAAGTACAGAAATCATTTTAAGAGATAGAGGTCCGTGTTCATCTCCATCCAATTCTATATGTCTTTCAAGATAATACGTCAACTTGTTATATGATGTGTTTTCAGAATCAGAATTGTTCAAAATTTCAATAAACATATCAGGAATAACATCTTCTCTTCCAAATGTAAAGGCGGAAGCAATAAGGTGGGTTTTATTTGTTTCAATTATTGAGAATGAATAACTCACAAAATCAGCTACTCTTTTGTCAATATTGATTTCATTCAATGCATATTCAACTGAATTGTCAGTTTCAATAAGTCTTATAAAATTATTAATCTCAGTTGTACTTGCTTTTGCTTGTCTCATTGCATCCAAATACATTTCAAAATGACTATTAGGTTCCCCTAATTCATTAATGTCACTTTCTTCTCCATGAACGATTTCATTGATAAACCTAGAAAGAGTCGGGTTTTTTGATGGAACCCATGGAGTTTGAACATTTGTCAGCTTGATTTGAAGGGATTTTAAAAGTGACATAAAATCCCAAACAGCAAATACGTGGTTCTCCATAAAAACTTTTATATCTTCTACATTCTTTAAATTTTCATAAAGTTTATGGCGCTGCAATTGATTTCTTAATTCTGAAATCTCATTTTCTATATGTTGTATTCTATTCATGCTGTTTTTATTGTTTCTCGAAATAACCTTTAACTAAGTACTTTTCGGTTGTAGAAATACAGAGGCATTTCTACAACCGCAAAGTTATTGTTTGTTTTTTAAATCTCAGAAAAAAAATCAATAGATTTGCTTTTCGATGTGCACAAAAGAACAGTTGAAATTAGACAAGGAACCGTATTGACGTTTAGCTGTTGATGTTCTAAACACCTCCGGTGTAGCTTAGGTTACGAAGCATTAACATCTGTTTTATGAATTATAAAATTTAATTCACCTGAAAAACACAGAAGAAAACAGTCGTGATCAAACCCAAAATAACTGTCTTCAGATTATTGAAAATGCACAAGGAGCTGTTTTAAAAACTGTTGGTTGTAATTACCCAGTATTCCCTGTAACAAGATGATAAAATTAATGGGGTCCTACGGAGCCATGTAATTTTAATCGCTAGATGTTTTCTAGCTCGTTTTATTTTCAATTTTTTTAATAAACTCTTCTAATTTTTGGTCATTAGACTCTCCTGTAATAAGATGAATATTCCCAAGATATTTCATTCCTAAATAATTTGCTGTTTCTGAAAAAGGAAGCCAAAAAGTATCCCCTAAATTATTCCCAATTGAACAACTAATCGCAGCCATATTTTTACCACGTAATTTTCGTCCAAGATCTTTTTCAATTTCTAATAAATCAGTTATTCTGTCAAAAAACACTTTCATTATTCCACTCATTGAATACCAATAAACAGGAGTTGCAAAAATGAACTTATCGTATTTTTTAATCAGTTCATTCATTAAAGGTAAATAATCGTCGTTTTGATTTTTGTGTTCGTAGTCATAATAATCGATTTTATAATCATTGAGGTCAATTAAATCCCAATTTGATTTAGCTATCAACACATTAACTA
>NVRM01000099.1 GCA_002400885.1 Flavobacteriaceae bacterium | reverse complement strand
GATCCATGTGATCCAAATAGCAATGCAGCAACCTGTGACCAAGACGGAGATGGACTCACCAACGAAGAAGAAATCGCTGCAGGAACAGATCCTGAAAATTCAGATTCCGATGGGGATGGATTGAACGATGGCGAAGAAGTAACGGGTATAGATGATCCTGCAACAACTGTAGTTCCTACAGACAGCAGTGATCCTATTGATCCTTGTGATCCAAACAGCAATGCAGCAACCTGTGACCAAGACGGAGATGGACTCACTAACGAAGAAGAAATCGCTGCAGGAACAGATCCTGAAAATTCAGATTCCGATGGGGATGGATTGAACGATGGAGAAGAAGTAACGGGTATAGATGACCCTGCAACAACTGCAGTTCCTACAGACAGCAGTGACCCTATTGATCCTTGTGATCCAAATAGCAATGCAGCAACCTGTGACCAAGACGGAGATGGACTCACCAACGAAGAAGAAATCGCTGCAGGAACAGATCCTGAAAATCCAGATTCCGATGGGGATGGATTGAACGATAGAGAAGAAGTAACGGGTATAGATGACCCTGCAACAACTGCAGTTCCTACAGACAGCAGTGATCCTATTGATCCTTGTGATCCGAAAATAAACGCACCAACCTGTGACGCTGATAATGACGGAATCATCAATAAGTATGAAGACACAAATAATGATGGGAATTGGGAAAATGATGATTTTGACAATGACGGAATTCCTAATTACTTGGATATTGATGACGATGGAGATGGAATAAACACAATAGAAGAAAACCCTAATACCAACGAAAACGGACAACCAATAGATCCACAAGACACAAATAAAAACGGGATGCCTGATTATTTAGATATCGACGATGATGGTGATGAAATCCCAACTATTGATGAAAATTCTGATCCAAATCAAGACGGAATCCCCAACGATGCCCAGGACACAGATGCAGATGGTACTCCTGATTATTTAGACAGTGATGAAACATTAAAAATTACAAATAGTTTCTCTCCAAATGGTGATGGTGTTAACGACACTTTCCATATAAAATTTATAGAACGTTATCCAAATAACACCTTGACGATTTATAATAGATGGGGAAATCTTGTTTACAAAAAGAAAAACTACGACAATAGCTTCGAAGGGTTTTCAACGGGGAGATTAACTATTAATTCGAACCGTAAATTACCAGTGGGAACTTATTATTACTTATTGGATTTAGGGAATGGAACGAAACCTCAAACAGGATGGTTATACCTAGTTAGATAGAAAAAACTGGTAACGAAATCCATACCTAAATAATTTTTAATCACAAAAAAACGCCTCTAAAATATAATTAGAGGCGTTTTTATTTATTTACAGTCTTTCTACTTTTCAGGATGGACCTTATTTCACATCCACTAATGACGGAATTATCACAAACGAATAGTTATAGTCCTTTGCAGGAATGGTATATTCTGGGTGTACTAATCTTCCCCATGAAGTATCACCTCCAACACCCATTTGTAAATAATCGATATTAAACTGAAAGGAATTGGTAGTTTTTATTTCTGCCCCATGTTTTTTGGTTACAGGTACCAAGCCAGAAGCAGACTCCCCTCCATCTTTTGTACTATCAAAATCTATTTCTTTTTGAGCAAAAGGCCAAATACTAGTATTTAACAAATAAGCTCCCAATGGTCTTACGCTTATTGCAACAGATTCCCCTGTAACACGCGCCCAACGTACTTCTGTTAAATTACCCGTTTCCTGAGGTCTCGGATAGCGATGGAACAACTCCGAAGCATCTCCAGAATAGTGTCCTATTTTATTTCCAGATTTACGATCCCAATAGGTCTCCAAAGGTCCTTTTCCATACCACTCAAAATTCGCTTGTCCTTCTGGCAGTGTCATGAACATTCCAATACGCGGAATGTTTGGCAATCCTTTTTTCAATACTTTCAATTGGTATGCTACTTTTAAACCTCCGTCTTTTTGCAAGCGATAGTTTACCTCTACAAGCGCCACCTCATCTTTTAAGCTATATTGTTGAGAAAACTCAATACCTTCCTTCGTTACCACTGGTGTTTTAGACAGTACAGGTATTGAATTATAGGTAGCATCTTGCCAAATCTTAGCCCATTTATCCATTCCGTTTCCTAAATCATTATCCGTAGGAGCGCGCCATAAATTTATGTTTAAAGGACGGTCTGTAACCAAAGCAGCTCCAAGAGTCCATTTTTTAATTTCCCCTGTTTTTTTATCAATTTCTATCTTGTTATTCCCTGCTGATAAAATAAAATGACTAGGAGTGTCTTTTAAAGACAATGCCAATGCCACCTTCTCACCTTCAATAAAAGGAAGTCCTTTTCGAATTACAAACTGCTCCCATGCCAATTCATGTCCTTTTTCCTGTAAGTATTCCGCTCCTTTTACACGCATATTTACTTCCAAAATCAATTCTGAATCACCTTTAAACGCTTTGATATCGAAGGGTAATTTTACCGTAATTTGTTCCTGTGGTCCCGCTTTTAAATCAAGTACATTACCACTGGCTACTTTATGACCATCACCTAAGATTTCCCATGTCAAATAATTATTATCTAAGGATTTAAAAAACCACTTATTAGTCATTACAAGGCTGTTTGTACCTTTTAAAGTAAACTTAATAGGCTGGTATACTTTTTTTACTTCCGATAAATGAGGATGTGCATTTCTATAAGGATCCACCAATCCGTTGTTTAGGAAATTCCCATCGGTTGGTAAATCTGGATGATAATCGTGCCCATACGCTAAATATGGTTTTCCCTCTTCATTTATATATTCCAAACTCTGGTCTACCCAATCCCAAATATACCCACCTTGTAGGTTGTCGTATTGTTCAATTATATCCCAGTAATCCTGTAAATTTCCTACCGAATTTCCCATGGCATGAGCATATTCAATCATTACCGAAGGTTTATCTGCATTGTTATTTGCATGATCTACCAAGTTGGATGGAGCTGGATACATCGGACAATAAATATCTGTATACGCTTCTTTTCCTGCTGGTTCATATTGTACAATTCGATTTGAATCCTGTTTCTTTAACCATGCATAAGTTGTTTCAAAAACAGCGCCTTCACCAGCTTCGTTTCCTAAGGACCAACTGTAAATAGATGCATGGTTTCTGTCACGAAAATACATACGTTTGGTACGTTCCATATGAGCAGGTAACCAGGACATCTCATTCCCTATCTGCGTTTTTGGATCTATTGCCAAAGGATGACTTTCTATATTTGCCTCGTCAATTACGTACAATCCATAGGTATCACACAAATCCAACCAATGCGGATGGTTTGGATAGTGAGAACTACGCACGGCATTGATGTTATTTTGTTTCATCAAAGTGATGTCTTTTAACATCATCTCCTTAGAAACTACATGTCCTGTATGTGGGTCGGTCTCATGCCTGTCCACTCCCCTAAAATAAATGGCTTTCCCATTGATCAAAATTTGACCTTTCTTTATTTCCACCCGTTTAAAACCTACATTTCTTTGGATAAAACTGTGGCCATCAATTCTTACTTTTAAAGTATATAAATTTGGAACTTCTGCAGACCATTGCGCAGCATTTTCAACAATTTCAGAAAGGCTAATTGTTGATAATTCGTTCGCTGTCAAATTTACAGTCATCATTTTATCAAAAACAATTTCACCATCCTTTATCAAGCTAATATTCACTTGAGATTTTAATGCTTTATCACTATTATTTTTGATAAAAAAGCTCCCCTCAAAAGTACCATCTTTTAAATTATCAGATAAAGATGCTACTACAGCATAATCTTCCAAGTGTACTTTTGGCTGGGCATATAAATATACTTCGCGCTCAATACCACTCATACGTAGCATATCTTGACTTTCTAAATAACTCGCATCACTCCAACGATACATTTGCAGAGAAAGCAGGTTTTCACCTTCTTTCAAATAGGAGTCTAATATAAATTCGGCTGGTGTTTTAGAACCTTGAGAATAGCCAATATACTGACCATTCAAATACACATACATGGCGGATTTTGCCCCTGCAAACTTTAATACTGTCGTTTTATCTTTCCAATTACTAGGAATGGTAAAACGAGTACGATACGTTCCTACGGGATTATATTCCGTGGGAGCAGCCGGCCATTTTGTGCTAAAAGGATAGCGTTCGTCTAGGTAAATAGGATGGCCAAAACCTTCCACTTCCCAATTGCTAGGTACAGGAATGGTTCCCCAATCCGAATCATCAAAATCAGCATGATGAAATGTCATCGGTCTGTCTTTCGGTGCTTTTACCCATTTAAATTTCCAATCGCCATTTAAAGATAAAAAACGGTCTGATTCCTCCACCTGTTGCAAGGTTGCTTCCTCAGATTCAAATTCAAAAAACGTAGCTCTTGGCGCTAATTTGTTTTCTTCAAAAATTTGATGATTGTAATGATTTTCTTGTACTGGGATTGGAGATAATTCTTGTTGCTTACAAGCGACAAGAAGAACAACTAATCCACAAAAACTTAAAAAACTCGACTTATTCATTCTATTTGGTTGGTTAAAATATCTGTTATAAATCCATCCGCATCTTCTCTCTTCTCTCTTCTTTCTTCTCTCTTCTCTCTTCTCTCTTCTCTCTTCTCTCTTCTCTCTTCTCTAAATAGGCTACGCTATTTTCATGAAATCTTCCTCTAAAATCAACGCTAAATACTTCAAGACTTCAGTAGCATTTTCTTTAGAAAACACCATTGGTGGTTTTATTTTTATCACATTATAATCAGGACCATCTGTGCTCATCAGTACTTTAAAATCCTTCATTCTATTCACTAAGTAATCGGCCTTGTCTGCACAGGGAATTCCTTGGGAGTCCAATAATTCAAATCCTAAAAACAACCCTTCTCCACGCACATCGGCAATTAAAGGGAATTTAACCGCCAAGGTTTTAAGTGCAGCCTTTAAATAATTTCCGACGACCAAGGCATTTTCTTGTAATTCTTCATTTTTAATAGTTTGCATCACAGCTGTCCCAATGGCACAAGAAACAGGGTTCCCTCCAAAGGTGTTAAAATACTCCATACCATTGGCAAATTTATCCGCCACTTCCTGAGTACAAACCACTGCTGCCAATGGGTGTCCATTTCCTAAGGGCTTTCCTATGGTTACAATATCAGGTACGACATCATATAATTGAAATCCCCAAAAGGTTTTTCCAAGCCTTCCACAGCCCACTTGTACTTCATCAGAAATACATAAACCTCCAGCCTTTCGAATCATTTTATACACTTTTTTCAAAAAACCTTTTGGCAATGGAATTTGACCTCCACAGCTTATTATCGGTTCCAATATAACTGCGGCTAGAGTTCTTGATTTTAGCGCAATACCATCAATTAACAATTGTACTTCGTCGGCATATAAATCAGCCGTATTATCTCCTGTATACTTTCCTCTAAAAGTATCTGGTAAGGGGAAAATATGGGTATGTTCCGGAGCACCGCTCCCCCCTTTTCCATCAAATTTATAAGAACTAATAGCGATACATGCATTGGCATTTCCATGATACCCAACTTCCGATGCTATAAAATCTTTGGCTCCCGTATTGGCTTTTGCCATACGAATGGCTAACTCATTGGCTTCACTTCCCGAATTTACAAAATGAATCACATTTAATTCAGGAGGCATGGTTGCAATTATTTCTTTGGCCAACTGATTTATATTTTCATGTAAATACCTCGAATTGGTATTGAGAAAYCCCATTTGYTGTTGTCCTGCCATGACAACTGCCGGATGTTCATGCCCTACATGTGCCACGTTATTTACTGTATCCAARTATTTTTGACCCTCTTGATCTATTAAATACRCGCCATCACCTCGTACCATTTTAATGGGYGTTTTATATTGTAAGCTTAGGCTTTTACCTAAATRTTGTTTGCGATACTTRAGAATCGTTGCATTAGAAATAGACSTTTGAGTCTTTAATTCCTCTAARTCAAATAGTARATTTGGATCGGGACAAATACTTTTCCAAACWGCGATTTCCTTAGGAATTGCYACGCCAGRAAAATCCGTAGAYACACCCAAYAAATCCAATGTCAATTGAAAATGYAAATGCGYACACCATTGTCCATTCTCMTTTGTATTCCCAATGCTTCCAATGAAATCACCTTTATTTACAATSCTTCCCACTGGTAATTCTGCACTACTTTTCTCCGACAAATGACCAAATATTGTATAGAAAGTCACTGCTGTATTTTTATGTTTCAGCACTAATAACCCTCCATAACTTTTAGAGCTCTCTTGTCGTGTACTGATTACTACTTCTCCATCAAATAAGGTATGAATAGCAGTTCCTTCGGGCAACCAAAAATCAGTCCCTAGATGACACGTTCTATTTTCAAGCCCTTGATTGGACTTTTTTATATACTCGTCTGCAGTGTAAACCACCCGTGTTTCTAAATAACCACCTGCCAAAATTTTAGAGGGGTTTTCGTCTTGTAATTGATCTAATTTGAATTGAAACAATTTTAAATTCTCAACTTCAGATAAATGTCCAATAAGCGTAGACGTCATGCCTAAATCTAATGAAAACACCGCTTTTTTAGCTAAGGAAGGAAACAAATCACAGAGCGCTACTTTTTGATTATTCGCCCATTTTTTAAATTCATTTTCAAGTGGATGTGCCGTAAAATCACAGCTATTTCTAAAATGATATTCTGCCATTTCTGGAGCAATTAAGATCCATTTTCGAAGTACTTCCCATGCCGGTTTTTCGCTAATCAACAAATAGGTATTGTCGGGCTCTTTTTGTTTATTAATTGCTGATTTTGTCACAGAAATCACCAAACGCATAGCAATAGCCGTGTAAAGCACTTCCAATTCCTTTGCTTCCAAAGAAAATTCTGAATGATAGCCTTTAACAATCGGCAAAGCAGCCTCCAAAGGATTTTCGGTTCCCATAATGGCATAGGCACAACAAATGGCGACATCGTTTATGAGCGACGTTCGGATGGCATCGCCATAATCTATAGCTGCAATTACGGAAGGAGACGCGAGATCCGAAGACACAATTACATTATTATCATTGGCATCGTTATGTACCACTTGTTCGCGGAGCTTTTTAAATAATGGTTGCTGTTGGGTAAATAGTTCCTGATAAAATTGAACAATTTTTTGTTCTTCTTGTGTAAATACATGCAGGTGCTCCAAGGTCCAAGCAGCCTGATTCACATCCCATTCAAACTCTCTAGTATCTAATGGATGTTTAAAAGACTGTARTGCTTTTGAKAGCATACCACATTGTTGTCCTAAACTATAACGCAATGYATCAGATTGCGGGTTTACCTGAGACCATACACGTCCAGAAAYCCAAGTAAGYAAACGTACTTTACGTTCCTTTCCATAGGYATCCACCATACTACTGACCGCTCGTTGATSACGGTCTAAAATSACTTYTGGAGCAATAATATCAGAGGCTTCGTTTGCTATATGTTGTAATAAACACTGTTGAAATTCCAARTAATCAATTGCTTCATTTGGACGACTTATTTTTAAAATATACGATGTTCCCTGTTYCGTTTTTATCTTAAAATTAAAGTCRAGTTCTCCAGGAAGTCTCGATGCCTTACCACGAACATTAAACTGTGCTGTTACAATYTCCTCCGCTTGGGAAGTTGTAATATCTATCTCATGGTAGCTCATAATTATTATTTATCTTCGGTTAGTAACATTAATACATGAGCTGCACTCCAACTAAAATTTTGTGCACTCAATCCTTTTCCAGAAATTGGATGGTAATTTTCACGAATAGAAGGTCCTTTTTCTAGTAATCCTTCTGCTCCTTTTAATATTTGTACGGTAGCCTTGTGGGCTGCTTTCTTAAATCCATAATTTTCCAATCCTACAACCCCAAAATAAGATTGATCTAACCAGTTAGGCCCTCTCCAATACCCATCCAAAGGATTGAATTTTGGATGCTTCGCTGTCAAGGTTTGAAATGGAACTTTTGTAAAAAACTCTGTCGAGTCCATCATCACTTCTTTTACTCTTTCTGCTTGGGCTTGTGTGGCAACATTGGCCCATAATGGCAACCAACCTTCACATCCTTTTACCTTTATTTTTGTTTTCCCATCGATCGAAGTATCGTAAAACCAACCATCGGCAGCATCATAAAATTGGGACTGAATTTTTAATTTAAGTGTCGCTGCATCTTTTAAGTAGTGCTCACTATCTTTTTGTAAATTCATTTTCAAGGCCAAAGTACTCAAGTACAATTTCTCTGCATATAAATAAGCATTCAGATCCACACTTTCCTGGTCTAAGGAATAGGCAGTTTCAGAGGTTTTCAATATTTTACTATCATCAAAACGCACTGCATTGTCCATCCCACTTTCCCATTTGGCAGCGACTAAACTTCCGTCCGTAGAACCGTATTCACACAAGCCATCTTGATCATAATCCCTGTTTTTATACCACCAACTATGGTATAATTTAAGCTTAGGATACATTTCCTTAATAAAATCTAAATCATCGTCCTCTTGCATTATTTTAACCACTGCCCATGTAGCCAAGGGTGGTTTCGTATCTCTAAAATTGTGTTTCTCTATAGTGGTATCTCTAAAAATACAATCCACAATAAAACCGTTCTCCGATTGATAGTCAAACATGGTACGCATTTGGTTTTTCGCCAACTCAGGATTATATTTGGCAAGTCCTACGGCGTGCTTCCAAGAATCCCAAGCCCAAAATCCATGAAACCATTTATAGTGATAACTCGGAAACAAGCCATCGTATTTTAATTCTCCTGCAGCAATACGCCAGTTATTTTGTAAAGTAAAAACTGTTTTTGCTAAAGGTATTTTATAAATACTATCACTAAGTTGTTCCTTTGTAGTGGAGAATAATCTTGCTAAGTTTATCTCTTTATCATCCATTCTATCTACTAAAGTCTCTCCAAAACTTGGAGAATTGATCTGCTCTTTTTCTTTT
>NVRM01000098.1 GCA_002400885.1 Flavobacteriaceae bacterium | reverse complement strand
TATGTAAAAACCACCCTCCTTTTTGGTAGGAATTAGCATTAAGTAAGCGTAAGTAATTGGTTGTTTTGGTGTCCACTACAGGTGTTTGTTGTCTTTTGTRAAAACGAATTACTTTGTTACGTTCGTTTTCTAAACGTTGGTGAAATTTTKTTTCSCCTTGGGTTTCTAGAAAATACAAATCGGTTAAATARGTYGCAAAACCTTCACTCAGCCATAAGTGACTCCARTGTTTTTCTGTAGCCGAATCGCCAAACCACTGATGTACAATTTCGTGAGCCAATAAAGCTTCACTACYACGTTTTCCATCTACAGACTGTTCRTGRTAGAAAATATTCCCYGCATTTTCCATYCCGCCAAAACGTGTTTTGGATTGCACATTGGCTAGTTTTTCAAAAGGAAAAGGGCCTATTTTATCAATAAAAAATGCYGTAATGTCTTTTGCTAAGGCATAGTCGTAAAAACCCGCTTCCTTATTTTGTGGATATACCCAAGAGGAAAAGGGAATGTTATTTAAGGCGGGTAATTGTTGCACCGCAAAGCGCGCCACACCTATGACCATGACTTTGGTGGACAGTTGAATATCACTTTTATAATGGGTTAAAACGTGTTGGTCGTCTATATTGCTTTCTTCTAAAAGTAGCCCTGTGGCAATTACTTGATAATGGTTGGGGGCAGTGACAATAAATTCTACCGTAGCCTTGTCGGAAGGGTGATCGATACAAGGAAACCAATGATGCGCTCTGTTCGGCCAATTATCAGCGAAAAATGTACGGTCTTGGTACTTGTTTTTTTCTATAATGAGTCCATCGGCAGGAATGCCTTTGTATTTTATTTGGTACTGTACGTGAGTATTTAATGGGTTAGTATTCGCAAATGTCAAACGATTGTTACGATGTGTGAAATCAATTAAAACTCCATTTTTTGATACAGTTTTAACCTGCATTCCTTTTCCGGTTTTATTGATAGAAACAAAATCCAATACGATACTGTCCGTGGGGTGTTTTACAATAAGAAGGATGCTGCTATGTCCTTGAATACTATCGTCGTTGTCATTCAATGTGATCACATTTTTATAATGGACAATATCCAAACTGTTCAATCGTTCGATATAATGTTGGCAAAAAGAAGCTTGCGTAGTAAAAACCAGCAAGATAAATACGCGTAGGTTATTTTTCATGGGAAATAATTAGGCTCAAATATATCGAAATACAATTAAATAGAGGTATTTTTGAAACCATCGATTATTTCATGGAATAGTTAGTATCTTTACACACTTAAATTTTAAAACCCTAAAAATGGATTACGGAAAAGAATTCAAGAATTACGCGATAAAACATCACGGGATTAATAGTTTACATTACGACACATTACAAAGTAGTGTGACGCCTTATATTATAGAAGAACGTCAATTAAACGTAGCACAAATGGATGTGTTTTCTCGTTTAATGATGGATAGAATTATATTTTTAGGGACTGGAATAGACGATCATGTAGCGAATATTATTCAAGCACAATTGTTATTTTTAGAAAGTGTAGACAATTCAAAAGACATTTCTATTTACATCAATTCTCCAGGAGGAGGAGTGTATGCAGGATTAGGGATGTATGATACTATGCAGTTTATCAAACCAGATATTGCAACGATTTGTACGGGTATGGCGGCTTCTATGGGCGCTGTGTTAATGTGTGCAGGAGCAAAAGGAAAACGTTCTGCTTTACCACATTCACGTATCATGATTCACCAACCATTAGGAGGTGCATCTGGTCAAGCAAGTGATATTGAAATTACCACCCGCGAAATTTTAAAATTGAAAGGTGAGTTGTACGATATTATTTCTAAGCATTCAGGTCAAGACTTAAAGAAAGTAACTCAAGATTCGGATCGTGATTACTGGATGACAGCTGAAGAAGCTAAAAAATACGGAATGATTGACGAAATTTTAGTTCGTAAATAATCAACCAATTCACGTTAAAAAGTATTAAAAAGATATAGAGAATGGCGAAAGATGAAATATTAGAATGTTCGTTTTGTGGTCGTAAAAAACCGGAAACTGATTTACTTATTGCAGGCTTAGATGCACATATTTGTGATAAATGTATTGAGCAAGCACATGGTATTGTTGCGGAAGAAATGTCTCATGGAGGGTCAGAAGCTTTAAATTCGGACTTGGAGGTAAAACGTCCGTTGGAAATTAAAGCCTTTATTGATGAATACATGATTGGACAAACAGCTGCAAAACGAGTAATGTCGGTAGCAGTGTACAATCATTATAAACGATTAACGCAACCTGAAACGAAAGATGAGGATTCTGTAGAAATCGAAAAAAGTAATATTATAATTGTTGGTGAAACAGGAACAGGAAAAACCTTGATCGCTCGTACCATTGCGCGTATGTTAAATGTGCCATTTGCTATTGTAGATGCTACGGTATTAACAGAAGCGGGATATGTAGGGGAAGATGTGGAAACTATTCTGACTCGTTTGTTACAAGCGGCCGATTACAATTTAGAAAAAGCAGAACGCGGGATTGTTTTTATTGATGAAATCGATAAAATTGCCCGTAAAGGAGACAATCCTTCTATCACTCGTGATGTTTCTGGAGAAGGTGTACAACAAGGTTTATTGAAATTATTAGAAGGATCTGTAGTAAATGTACCGCCAAAAGGTGGTCGTAAACATCCAGATCAGAAATTTATTGAAGTAAACACTAAAAATATCTTGTTCATGGCAGGGGGTGCTTTTTCTGGAATAGATAAAGTGATTAGTAAGCGATTGAATAGACAAGCTGTTGGTTATGGTGCTTCTATTAATGAAGATAAAATTGATGAGGAAAACTTGATTCAATATATCATTCCTAGCGATTTAAAATCTTTTGGATTGATTCCAGAGATTATTGGTCGTTTACCTGTGTTGACGTATATGAATCCTTTGGATGCCAAGACGTTACGTGCTATTCTGACGGAGCCTAAAAACGCCATTATCAAGCAGTATGCTAAGTTGTTCGAGATGGATGATATTAAATTCACCATCAATAATAGCGCCTTAGATTATATCGTTGAAAAGGCCATCGAATACAAATTAGGTGCTCGTGGATTACGCTCATTATGTGAGGCTGTATTAACGGATGCGATGTTCGAATTGCCTGGTTCTGAGGTCAAAGAGTTAAAGGTGACTAAGAAGTATGCAGAAGAAAAGTTAAATAAATCGACCTTAAGAAAATTAAAAGCCGTATCTTAGAGGTATTAATACAAGTTGTTGCTATTAAATGGTTTTTGTTTTTTTAATAGCAATTAGTATATTTAGAGTCGTCATTCCATAATGTGTACGGGGTTGTTTTTACTTCAATCCGCCTTTTAATTTGGAATGACGACTTTCTTATGTTTAAAAATTAAAGTAATTTACCATTGATTTCTAAAAATACCATAGACAAAGTTTTTGAAACCGCTCGCGTTGAAGAAGTGATTGGAGAATTTGTCCAGCTTAAAAAATCAGGGTCTAGTTTTAAAGGATTAAGTCCGTTTTCTGAAGAGAGAACACCTTCTTTTATGGTGTCTCCAGTCAAAGGAATTTGGAAAGATTTTAGTACCGGAAAAGGAGGGAACACGATTTCCTTTTTAATGGAACACGAACATTATACTTATCCAGAAGCCATAAAATGGCTGGCCCGAAAATACAATATAGAAATAGAAGAAACCGAGCAAACCGATGCGCAAAAACATCAAAATGATGAGCGTGAAAATATGTTTGTGGTTTCCGAATACGCAAAAGAATACTTTCATAATGTCTTATTAGAAGATAACGAAGGAAAAGCCATTGGACTTTCTTATTTTAAGGAACGTGGTTTTACCGATGCTACTATTAAGAAATTCCAACTGGGATATTCTCTAAACGAGTGGCATGCCTTTACCGACGAAGCCGAAAATAAAGGCTATGCTATAAAATATTTAGAGTCCACAGGACTGACTATTGTCAAAGAAAATCCAAAAAACCCAAGTCAACCAAGGAAGTTTGACCGTTTTAAAGGACGGGTATTATTTCCTATTCATAGTATGAGTGGTAGGGTGCTTGGTTTTGGAGGACGTATTCTGACCAATGATAAAAAAGCAGCCAAATACCTAAATTCTCCAGAAAGTGATATTTACCACAAGAGTAAGATCTTATATGGTTTGTTTCATGCCAAGCAGCAAATAGCCCGTGAGGATAATTGTTTTTTGGTGGAAGGATATACGGATGTTATCTCGTTTCATCAAGCTGGAATAGAAAACGTAGTGGCTTCCTCAGGGACGGCATTAACACCGGATCAAATTCGCCTTGTCAATCGATTGACAAAAAATATCACCATTCTTTTTGATGGGGATGCCGCAGGAATACGCGCTTCTCTTCGTGGAATTGATTTGATTTTGGAACAGGGAATGAATGTAAAAGTCATGACCTTTCCCGATGGTGATGATCCCGATAGTTTTTCTAAAAAAGTGAGTCCGGAAGAATTGAAAACGTATTTAGCGGAGAATTCTCAAGACTTTATCAAATTTAAAGTGTCTTTATTATTAGAAGAGGCGCAAAGTGACCCTGTAAAAAAAGCAGGTTTAATCCGTGAAATCGTTACCAGTATTTCTAAGATTCCAGACAATATTCAGCAAGAAGTGTATTTGCAAGAATGTTCTCGAATCATGGATATTTCTGAGTCGGTATTGTTTAGTGCCTTGGCACAGTTAAACAGTAAAGAGGACAATAACGCTTCCAAATCTGGACACTCACAGGGACAGCCTATGATGGCTGCTGTAAAGGACGATAAGCCTCGTGTAAAAATAAATGAAATTCGGAAATATGAATTTTTGATTATCAAAATATTATTGTTGTACGGAAATCTGGAAGTTGATTTTATAGATCTTGTAGAAGACGAAGAAAAATCAAGGCCCAATAGAAAAGTTACTAAAAAGGAAGAATTTACAAATACGGTTTCTAATGAAATTTATTTGAGCTTACAGGATGATGAAATAGAATTTACAGATCCTGTTTTTAAGGACATCTATTTCGATATCATACATCAAATGAATCAAAAGCAACCCGTCTCAATAAATCAATTTGTAAACCATCCGGACCCCGCTATTTCTGGGATCGTTACCGATGTTTTAATGGATGATGATAAATATACCCTGAGTAATTGGGCTGCCAAAGAAGTCATCGTAAAACCCAAGGAAAAGTCGTTGTCCAAGCATGTACTTGATACTATTTATAATTTAAGACGTGTGCTTATTGTTGAGAAAATAAAAGAGATTGCAGAAGGTGATTGGAAGGATGAAGATCGTTTGGAAAAAATGGAATTGATTATGAATTACACCAAATTAAAAATATTGATTAGCGACCGTTTGTATAGAGTAGTGTAAGCCTTCTAGCTTCCAGTTTTTTTGTATGGAGAAGTTAGTATCGAGTTTTTCTAGATACAACAGATGTTTTTTCTTGAGACAAGAGACAGGACGACAAGACTGTGCTGTAGCTTGTTCCTCTTATGGTTTTGAGGTTTCCCTATACAATTCTCCCATGATCGTAATCACTCAAGATGACGATCGACTATATGTTAATGTAGATTTTTAAAAAAAAAACATAAAAACAAGTGGCAGTGATGACTTTCTAGCGTCAATTCGAGTGGTTTTCTTATGAATTCTGTTTAGAATTTAGAAGAAAATTGTATCGAGAATTCCTTCAAAACAAGCACTTATCGATACAATTACTCCTACCGTCGTAATCACTACCATTGACGTAATTTTATCCAGTTTGTTCATTTTTTGCTTCTCCAAAAAACGAACCCAAAAAGGAGACTTTTATGAGGTATTTTTTAAGGCGGCTAAAAAAGCCTTCTTAAAAACCATGTCCAAAACTGCGCGTCGTTCCTAAGGTCACTCCTGTTCTCGCAGCTTTTGAACATATATACTGCATAAAAGACGGGCTTCGATTTGAAATCATCAATAGTACAGAGTTCTGTTTTTCAATACCTTTAGCATTACTCTGGACGTCATCACCGCCACTTGTTTTTTCTGAAAAACTACCATCTCGAAGTGACGACGATGTGGAATAAAAATACGTCAATGGTAGTGATTTAAAGCACACTCATATTAAAAAAACATCTCCATACAATTACTCCTACTGTCCTAATCACTCGTTGTGACGGCATGGAATCATTATGAAATTTAATATCAGTTTTAGAAAGGCGTTTTTTAACTTGATAACATGTACAGTATGCCGAAATATAATGCGGGAATACTGCCTATAATTACAATTGTTAGATGCTTTCTAAAGTTGTTTTTTGTTTGTAGCCAGATGATTAGCGGATATAAAAATGACAAAGCAAAAGCAAGGTAAACCAATCCTTTTGAAATTTTAGTACCATATTCGTGTATATAGGATTGTTCCGTATTTCTGAAATATTGAAATTCCCCTGCTAAAAGTAATTTTTGAGCCAGCATTAAATAGATGACTATCAATAGTGTTTTAGGAGCGGTAATAAATGCTATTATTTTTTTCATGTGCCCTTAATTTAGCTGTAATTTTTGCCGTTTTTAGAGGCGTTTTTTAGGTGATTTATACGCTAAAAATTACATTTTTGTATGTTGGATTTAAAGTGATTAGCTGTTAAAGTCTATTCCATAGCACCATGACTCTTTGCCGTAGCGATCCAATGTTCAGAAATTTCTTTTGTGTTGGCGCCTAAGCCTCTTGCTAAATGTAATGCGACTGCAATTAGTAACACAGAAGCTTCATGAAGCTCTTGCAGTGTATGAATACTCCCGAATTTTTCTTGTGCTTTTAAGAGTAATAAATCGTTGTGTTTTTGAGCGAAAATAACAGGATTTTCTTCAGCATCGGTTATCGTGGGGATCATTAAGCAGTCCATCCATTCTTTACCTATTCTTTCTGCTAATACTTCTGGAAGCTCGTTTCCTATTGTCCTCCATACAGCAAGTGTTTTTGTATCGCCAGAGGCGGATAATCCGGAGTCTAGTAGTAATTCAAAACCGATGTCTGCGATGTTTTGCATGATGTTTAAATAATCATCTTCCGCCTTTTCGAATTGACCTGCTTCCTGCCCTTTGAGATAATCACCAACACTAAGTTTGGGTAATTCCAATACGTCCGCACAGTCCTTCAAGCAAGGGAAGGTGTTGCTTTCGTAAATATACTGTGCTTTATTAAATTGTATCTGACGCCCTAGTGGATACAAACGACAGGCTAATGGACGCCCCAAGTGCACACTACAGCCCCTATTATCTATATATTGACTACAGGCTTGTTGTCCTTTTTTATCTATTTTTCCGTCAAAGCGTAATTTTACACCACCAAATTCGCAATAGAGATCACGAAATGCTCTCGAACTCATCTTTTTTTCTTTACTAAAACGTACTATTTCCCATGGATTCAGCATTACTGCTTTTCCAAAACAGCAGGATCCAGATCGAGAACAGGTTAGTGGTAATATACTTTGAGGATTCAGTTTTGTTACTTGCATTTTTTTACACTTGTTTGAGAGTCGTTTATTGGATGTGTTTAGGTGTTTCAATAAACTTAAATGATGTGACGGCAAATTTACTCATTATTTTCAGTATCAAACTTTATTTGTAGCGTGTTTGATGGAGTTTTTTCAATATTTTTGGATAGTATCTTTTTGTTATGGWGAAAGGAGTMGCGTTGTGTGATTGYAACAATYRATGCTGTTTTTATTTTTTTACTCTGTATTTTTTTGGCTGTTATGGTGCTATTTGTGCCACAGATTAAGGCCTGTTAGCACCAATTATTAGGGTTCAAATTGTGCGACAGTGTTTTGTTTTTAATATTCAAATCTGTATCATTGAATTCCCCTTTCACTTCCCTCTTTTTATTCGTGAACCTTTACTGTAAATTTTTCTCAAAGCTAAGAGCTCCAGCGGAGCGAAATATACGTAACAGCTAGGAGGTTCTGTTTTTTAAAGCTCCAGCGGAGCGATATGTTCCTTTTTGGATTGCAAGTAATTTTTTGAAGGAAGAAACCCTGATGAATGCTGGTGTAATTGATGGCTATGAATGAAAGGCTAATTTTGGAAATAAGAATGACTAAATCTTGAGTTGAGTTGCTTTGGCTAATTGATGTAATTGTGCGAGATCGGGGATAGTTAGGTGAAATTTATCCTCTATTCAGTTTTATTGTTTGTTCATGTTGTTTAATTATCGTTTGCTATCAGATGTTGTTTGTTTTAGGGATTATGCTTGTACTTGTGCCACTAGTTTTTTTTAAAAAAAATAAAAATGCAGCATTGAATTCACCTTCATTTCCCTCTTTTTATTCGTGAACCTTTACTGTAAATTTTTCTCAAAGCTAAGAGCTCCAGTGGAGCGAAATATACATAACAGCTAGGACGTTCTGTTTTTTAAAGCTCCAGCGGAGCGACATGTTCCCTTTTGCATTGTAAGTGGTTTTTTGAAGAAAGAAATCCTGATGAATGCTGGTGTAATTGATGGTTATTAATGAAAGGCTGATTTTGGAAATAACAAGTATCAAATCTTGACTTGAGCTGCTCCGGTCACATGATATCGTGCGCGAGCAGTTTTTTTGACACTTGGTCATTCCCGTTGGTTAGTTTCCTGATGTGTGCAGTGTTAATTGGAAATTATTACTGTACTTGTTTCTCCACTTGTAATATTAATTTGTCCGCTTGAATAATAAAAATCTGATATATACAAATCAGTATTATGTGCCTCATATAAATAAACTCCAATTTCTAAATTATAATAATAACTAGTTTGTCCAGCAGGGACAACTATTTGATTACTTAAACCATAATTTGGTTCAGATTGTCTCTTAATATGGAAATACCTTGAATAATTCGTGTTATTAGTAACTTTCAAAGTGCCTATAGGGTTATTATCAATTCCATTACCAAAGCAATTAATTTGATTGGTTCCATTATCGGCATTATTATTTACAGTAATTGTACCATTATAATTTTGTTCTGAAGTTGGTGAAAATGTAACTGTTACATTTTGTGAATTACCTGCTGTG
>NVRM01000097.1 GCA_002400885.1 Flavobacteriaceae bacterium | reverse complement strand
AATACTTGAAACCTACCTCCTATTATGAGAACATATCTATTATTGATTGCCACTTGCATTTTTTTTACCTCTTGCACACTTAAACCCGAAGTGGATACCATTATAATTAATGCCAATATTTATACGGTAAATGATAATTTTGATGTGGCGCAGGCCATGGCTATTAAAGACGGGAAAATTGTAGAAGTAGCCTCCAATCTTGAAATAAAATCTAAATACAGACCCGAATATATAAATGATGCCCAAGGAAAAACAATTGTTCCTGGATTTATTGACGCCCATTGTCACTTTTTAGGCTTGGGACTTAGCAAACAAAAAGTAGATTTAACAGGAACCAACAGTTTTGAAGAAGTGATCGCACGTATTGTCGCTTTTCAAAAAGACAAAAATGTTTCTTATATTACAGGAAGAGGATGGGATCAAAACGATTGGGACATCAAAGAATACCCTACAAAAGCTGCCTTGGATAAATTATTTCCAAACACACCTATCGCCATCAGACGTATTGACGGGCATGCCTTACTTGCAAACCAAGCAGCCATAGACCTTGCAGGTGTGACTACAGACACCAAATTTAGCGGCGGAGAAATCTTACAAAAAGACGGGGAATTAACCGGGATTTTTATTGATATGCCCATGGATTTGATTGAACACAAAATCCCATCAACTCCTAAAAAACAAAAGATCCAAGCCTTACTTGACGCCCAAGCACATAGTTTCTATTTTGGACTCACCACAGTGGATGATGCAGGACTATCACGTAGCGCTATCGAACTGATAGACAGCCTACAGAAATCTGGTGATTTAAAAATGAGAGTCTATGCCATGATCTCCAATCAAAAAGAAGATGTGGACTATTACTTAAAACGCGGAATCTACAAAACAGACCTATTGAATGTACGTTCAGTAAAAGTATATGCCGATGGTGCTTTAGGATCTAGAGGAGCTGCCTTAAAGGAATCGTATAGTGACAAGCACAATCATTTTGGAGCCTTGTTATCAAGTCCTGCTTCTTTTAAAGAAATTGCCATCAAATTAGCAAATTCTGAATTCCAAATGAATGCACATGCTATTGGAGACTCTGCCAATGCCATGCTTTTAAATATTTATTCCGAAGTTTTAAAAGACAAAGTAAACAGACGTTGGAGAATTGAACATGCACAGGTAGTAAGTGCAGATGATGTAGCCTTGTTTAAAAACATTATCCCATCGGTACAACCTACCCACGCCACCTCTGACATGTATTGGGCAAAAGACCGCTTAGGTGACCGCGTAAAAGATGCGTATGCCTACAAGAAATTATTAAACGCACATGGTAAAATAGCCTTAGGGACTGATTTCCCTATTGAAAAAGTAAGCCCTCTATTGACTTTTTACGCAGCAGTCGCTAGAAAAGACTTGCAACAACTTCCTGAAAATGGTTTTCAAATAGAAAACGCTTTAACAAGAGAAGAAGCCTTAAAAGGAATGACTATCTGGGCTGCCTATGCTAATTTTGAAGAAGATGAAAAAGGAAGTTTAGAAGCAGGTAAATTTGCTGATTTTACGATCCTAAATAAAAACATAATGGTAATTCCTGAAAACGAACTTTTAGGCTTATTTGTAGAAGAAACCTATGTAAATGGAGAAATCGTATACAAAAAGTAAAAAAGGAATGATTTTTGGCTATATTAACATGATATATCAATCATCCTAAAACTCATCATTTGAAATCAATCATCACACATAGCATCTGCTGTATCATCGCCGTATTTTTTATTCATAAAAGTACGGCTCAAGAGCTTCCAAAAGGTTTTGTTTATGTAGATGAAGTGATCCCTAACATCCATTTAGATTTACGGTACACCAGCTATAACAACTTTGTTGGGCTACCAATTAAAGGTTATGAAAAAGCCTGTTGTATTTTAAGTTCTGAAGCTACAGAGGCCTTGAAAAAAGTACAACTAGCATTAAATAAAAAAGGATTAGGACTATTGATCTACGATTCTTACCGACCGCAACAAGCGGTGAATCATTTTATGGAATGGGCGAGAAACACCAACGACACCTTGATGAAACAACATTTTTACCCGAATGTAAAAAAGAAAAATCTATTTAAAAAACAATACATCGCCACTAGGTCCGGGCACAGTAGAGGAAGTACCATCGACTTAACTATTGTGGATTTAAAAACAGGAATTTCCTTAGATATGGGAAGTCCTTTTGATTTTTTCGGCCCAGAATCTTGGGTATCGAATACCAATTTAACTACGGATCAAATTGCAAATAGACAGTTATTACAAAAAACAATGAAGCAATTTAATTTTAGAAACTACCCAAAAGAGTGGTGGCATTTCACCCTCCGTTGGGAACCGTTTCCTAAAACTTATTTTGACTTCCCCGTACACTAGCGGATCGCCTTTACAAAATCGTCTATTTTATCCACACCATTTTCTGTCAAATGTTTTACAAAAGCAGAACCTATGATAGCTCCCTTGGCATATTTAGTGGCTTGTTGGAATGTTTCAGCATTGGAAATACCAAAACCAACAATTTGAGGTGCTTTCAATTGCATGGCATCTATTCTTTTAAAATAGGTTTCTTGTGTATCGCCAAAAGTAGTTTTAGCGCCTGTTACACTTGCCGAACTCACCATGTAAATAAATCCGTCGGAAATTTCATCTATAAAGCGGATACGCTCCTCCGAGGTTTGCGGCGTAATTAAAAACACATTGATCAAATCGTATTTTTCAAAAGTCTTACGGTACAATTCATTGTATTCTCTCACGGGTAAATCTGGAATGATCAAACCATCAATCCCTATCTCCTTACATTTCTTGCAAAATGCCTCTATTCCATATTGTAACATAGGATTAAAATAGCCCATAATCACCAATGGAATGGAAACCGTTTCCCGTATGTCTTTTAATTGTTCAAACAATACTTCGGTACTCATTCCATTATTTAAGGAAGTAGTAGAACTTGCTTGAATGGTGGGCCCGTCTGCCAATGGATCGCTAAAAGGCAAACCGATTTCTACAAAATCAACCCCGCTTTTTTCAAGTTCTTGTAATATTTTTACCGTACTATCTGGTGCTGGATAACCTGCTGTAAAATAGATGGAAAGTAATTTTTTGTTTTCTTTTAATTTATCTTGTATTCTGTTCATGTAATTTCTTTTTGTGTTGTTGGTATAGCATTCCGGACTTCGACTCCGCTCACTTTCCTTGCTTTGATATATGAAGAGACTTTGGCTTCGCTCAGTCTCCTTGCTTTGTATATAAATCAAAAGCTGAACACGGCTCCGATCATCTTTCTTAGTTTAGAGAAAGAGACGGCAGCTGAGCGGAATCGAAGCTAGTTATTCAAATCCAAAATAATTAATATATGTATTCAAATCCTTGTCCCCTCTTCCTGATAAATTCAAGACTACAATATCCTCTTTTTTGAATTTTTTGACATTAAAAATGGCCAAGGCATGTGAACTTTCAATTGCGGGTATAACCCCTTCTAATCGACACAGCTCCAAGCCTGCTTTCATAGCTTCATCATCCGTAACAGCGATAAACTCAGCACGTTTTGTTTTACATAAATGTGCATGCAAAGGACCTACACCCGGATAATCCAACCCTGCAGAAATAGAATACGGCTCAATAATCTGCCCATCTTTCGTTTGCATTAACAAGGTTTTACTCCCATGAATAATTCCTTCTTCTCCTAAGATACTTGTGGCTGCACTTTCACCAGAATCAACCCCTTTACCAGCAGCTTCTACCGCTATTAATTTTACAGATTCCTCGTCTAAATAATGATAAAAAGCACCTGCGGCATTACTTCCTCCTCCTACACATGCAATCACATAATCGGGGTTAGATCGCCCTTCTTTCTCTAGTAATTGAATCTTAATTTCTTCCGAAATTACCGATTGAAAACGAGCCACCATATCTGGATATGGATGTGGTCCCACTACAGATCCAATGATATAATGTGTATCCACAGGATTGTTAATCCAATCCCTAATCGCCTCGTTGGTCGCGTCTTTTAATGTTCTACTTCCCGACAATGCCGGAATTACTGTAGCCCCCAACATTTTCATACGTGCCACATTTGGTGCTTGACGTGCAATGTCTATTTCGCCCATATACACAATACACTCTAGGCCCATTAAGGCACAAACGGTGGCTGTTGCAACTCCATGTTGCCCTGCTCCTGTTTCTGCTATAATTCGCTTTTTACCCAAGCGCTGTGCCATCAATATCTGACCGATGGTATTGTTGATTTTATGAGCCCCCGTATGATTTAAATCTTCTCTTTTTAGATAGATATTCGTCTGGTATTTCTCCGACAAACGCTTTGCAAAATACAAAGGCGTAGGACGCCCTACATAATCTTTTAATAAGGCTTCGAATTCCTCTATAAAAGAAGGGTCGCTCATTACTTTTAAATACTGTTCTCCTAATTCTTTTACATTTGGATACAGCATTTCAGGGATAAATGCGCCTCCAAAATCACCATAATACCCGTTTTCATCTACAAAATAACTCATACCAACTTTTCTTTAAATTCTTTAATTTTATCTATATCTTTTAATCCTGGATGTATTTCAAACTTACTGTTCACGTCCCAAGCAATGCAATTGTCCGACAAGCTAGTTTTCAAAAACTCCTGAAGTTCACTTACGGAATCTTCTCCTAAGCCACCACTCAATAAAAACGGCTTCTTAGACCTGTTTTTCTTTAACAAGCTCCAATCGAAAACCACTCCATTTCCTCCTACTTTATCTCCTTTGGTATCAAACAAAAAATAATCTACAGGAGTTTCGTATTTTTTTAATTGACTAAAATCAAACGCCGCATCCACAGGGAATGCTTTTATAATTTGAATGTTTGACGGCATCATCTCACGTAAACTAACACAATACTCAGGAGATTCACCCCCGTGTAACTGCACACAATTCAACGCATGCATCCCTACAACAGCTGTCACATAGTTCAATGTTTCATTTACAAAAACCCCCACCTTTTTAATACTTGCAGGAATCGTCACCTTAGGAAACACCGACACATTTCTTGTCGACTTTTTATAGAAGATAAATCCTATAAAATCAGGTTGTAGCTTGATCAGCTCCTTTATATTTTCGGCATCACGCATGCCACAAACTTTTAATTTCATATTAATTCAATTGCTGAATAAACTCTTGACAAGCCAATCCTGGCTTGCTTGTTTTCATAAAGTTTTCTCCAATTAAAAACCCTTTAAAACCATATTTTTTCAAATCCAAAATAGTTTGTGGACTGCTGATTCCACTCTCCGACACTTTGATACAACTGTCTGGAATTTGGCTTGCTAACTGAATAGAATGCTCTAAATCTACTTCAAAAGTTTTTAAATTCCGATTGTTAATCCCAATGATTTTGTCATGTAAATCTATCTTATCCAACTCTTCTTGGCTGTGTACTTCGTACAATACACTCAAGCCTAAAGTCCCCGCTAAGGCTCCAAAGTTTTTAATCTCCTCCTTCGTCAAACAAGCTGCGATTAATAAAATCACATCTGCACCTAAGGATTTACTTTCAATAATTTGAAATTCATCTACAATGAAATCCTTTCTTAAAATGGGAACGGATGAATTAATAGTCCTAGCTTTTAATAAATCCTCGTTAAATCCACCAAAAAAATCAGTGTCAGTAAGGATAGACTGTGCTGCCACCCCTGCTTTTAAATAGCCTTGTGTAACTTCCTGAATACTACTCACGCCATTTATCAAGCCTTTCGAAGGCGATTGCCTTTTGTATTCTGCAATAATACCCGAACTATTTTTTGCTAACAAGGCCGTCTCTAAGGAGTTCGTCTGCCTTTGAAACAAGGGCGACTTTTCCAACATGGCAATGCTCGATATTTTCTTTAAAGCAGCCACTTCCAATCGTTTTGCCTGTATAATTTTATCTAAAATCGTCATTTTCTATGCTAATAAATTGGTTAAACATGCCGCTCCTTTTAATCCCAACAAAGAGTCTTTCGCTTTTTCGTACGCTTGTTCCAATGTCAGCTCAGGAGCAATGGTTTGAATAGCAAAAGTGGTATTGGCCAAGACCACATCATTCTGAGCGTCCGTTCCATTTCCATTAATTATTTGTTTGAATATTTTTGCAGATGATGCTACGGAATCTCCTCCTACAATATCACTTTGAGCCAATCGCTTAAAATTGATTTCTTCTGGCGTAAATATCTGTGTTCCTTTATTGGATATGATATTAAATTTAGAGGTCAATGAAATTTCGTCATAACCGTCAAAACTATGAACTACCTTATAATTCTGTGAGGATTGTTGCATCAAATAGCCATACAAACGAGCGATTTCCATATTAAAAACCCCCACCATTTGATTTTTTGGCTGACTTGGATTTACCAAGGGACCTAAGACATTAAAAAATGTTTTCAAGCCTAGTTCTCTACGAATTGGCCCCACCGTTTTCATCGCTGGATGAAACAAAGGTGCATGTAAAAAACAAATGTTAGACTTCTCCAATTGTCGTTTTAAAACCGTCTCCTCATTGGTGAACTTATAGCCCAAATACTCCAACATATTGGAAGATCCACAGGTCGAAGACACACCATAATTACCATGTTTTGCAACTTTATATCCTGCCCCTGCCACAATAAAGGACGTCAAGGTAGAAATATTGAAGGTATCTTTTCCGTCACCTCCCGTACCACATAAATCAATGGTATTAAAATCGGATAAATCAATTTTAATCGCCAATTCCATCAAGGCATCTCTAAAGCCCATCAATTCGTTTACAGATAAGGAACGCATTAAAAATACGGTCAAGAAAGAGGCAATTTGCGAGGTATTGAACTCGTTTTTTGCAATTCTAATCAATATATCTTTGGCTTCTGCCGCATTCAAATGCTCGTGAGCAAAAAGTTTGTTTAAAATAATCTTCATGTCTAGTTGGAATTAGCTTCGATAAAATTCTGTACAATTTGTTTTCCTAAAGGCGTCAGTATTGATTCTGGATGAAACTGCACCGCACTAATATTTAGCGTCTTGTGTTCTAAAGACATAATCCCTCCATCATCATCTACCGCCGTAATGGCAAGTTCTGAAGGAAATGTGTCGTTGGTTGCAATCCAAGAATGGTAACGTCCCGCCTCAAATTCTGCAGGAATCCCCTTGTAGACAACCGCAGCTGTATCCGTCTGAAACATCGTCGTTGCTACGCCATGAAACACTTGGTCCATATTTTCAATAGCACCTCCAAAAACCTCTGTGATAGCCTGTAAACCTAAACAAACCCCAAAAATTGGTTTTTTACCCGCATAGGTTTTTATCACTTCTTTTAAGATCCCTGCTTCACTTGGAATTCCAGGACCCGGCGATAAAATTATTAAATCGTAGGCATCCACTTCGGCTACGGTAATTTCATCATTTCTAAAAACCGATGGATAAGTGCCTGTTATATCTTCGACCATGTGCACCAAATTATAGGTAAACGAATCGTAATTATCTAATATTAAAATCTTCATTCTATTGCTTTTTTAATCATTTTGAATAGCGCTATCGCATTCAAAAAATCATTATATATTTTCTGCTAACACTAATGCTTTCTTCAAAGCAGCTAACTTATTGTTTACTTCTTGTAATTCACTTTCCTCAGATGAACTGATCACAATTCCTGCACCCGCTTGTGAATACAATACATTGTTTTTACTCACAAAAGAACGAATGGCAATGGCCAAATTCACATCGTTTTCCAAACCGATAAATCCAACTGCTCCTCCATAAAAGCCACGGGATTGATTTTCGTATTTGTCAATTAACTGCATCGCCTTATACTTAGGAGCACCACTTAAGGTTCCTGCTGGAAAAGTATCGCCTACAATTTTCATAGCATCACCATTTGGCACTCCTTCTACCGTAGAAACCAAATGTATCACATGACTGAAATACTGTACTTCCTTAAACGTACTCACTTTTACATCACTCGCATGCTTACTCAAATCGTTTCGGGCTAAATCCACCAACATTACATGCTCGGCATTTTCTTTTTTATCCTGCAATAATTTCTCTCCTAGCAATTTATCTTCGGCTGCATTTCCCGTTCTTTTAAACGTTCCGGCAATAGGATTGATGATTGTCTTAGTCTTATTTACTTTAATCTGTGCCTCTGGCGATGAACCCATCAACCTGAAATTACCATAATCGAAATAAAACAAATACGGAGACGGATTGATAGATCGTAAGGCTCTATACACATTAAACTCATCCCCCTCAAACTCTTGTTGAAATTGACGTGACAAGACCAGTTGAAACACATCCCCTCTTTTGCAATGTTGCTTTCCCTTGGTTACATTGTCTTTAAACTCTTGGTCTGTACAATTTGATTTTTCATCCCCTAACATGGAGAAATCATACAATGGAAATGTCTGCGTATTTATAATGGTTTGAATTTTTTCGATAGAAGAAGTCTCCCCTTCCCCTACATTCTCTATCAATGTCATCTCTCCTTTAAAATGATCGATGGCAATGATGTATTTAAAAAAGCTAAACTGAAATTCTGGAATATCAGAAGGTGCTTTTTTGGAAGTAAATTTTATCTTTTCAAAATACTGAACAGCATCAAAAGAAATATATCCATAAAAACCGTTAAAAGACTTCACCTTTTTATCACAGCTTAGCGCTATAGACCCCTTATATCGCTCAAAGATGTCATAAAAGTTATTATCGATGGTTTCCGTTTCTAATATTTGGTTGTCTTTCTCGTAAGAAAATACTCCATTTTCTACTTTTAACGTAAGTAATGGCTCAATACAAATGAAAGAATAACTCTCCTCTTTACTGTGATAATCCGAACTTTCCAACAATAAGGTATTGGCAAATTTATCTCGAATTTTAGTATACAAACTTACCGGAGTAATCGTATCCGACAGTTGACTTTTAACGATGGTGGTGTATTTTAATTTTTTCATAATTGCACAAAAAAAAGGACTTATCGCGAGATAAGTCCTTTTAAAATTTATATAGTTTATATATAGAGGTTACTGCTCGCTTGTTTGATTAAGAGAGTTCCACCACCATATGTTTGTATTTCTTGTCATTGTTTTTTTTCTAATACTATTAGATGTTACAAATGTAGCATCTATTTTTTAATATGCAAATTTATTTTGATTTATTTATGTTGGGCGTATTGCAATACGCCCTTACGGCCTTCTTTACAGACGCAATATTTTACGTATCTACAACATCGTCAAAATCTGTATCACAATAATCAACAACACCATGGCTATTGGATACACCGTTGCATAAGCAACCGCAGGTGCATCTGTAT